>WFUY01000383.1 GCA_015484715.1 Thermoflexales bacterium
CAGGTTGCAAGGTGCAAGAGGCAAGAGGCAAGAGACGGGACGCAACACGCGGTATGTCTCGCCTTTCACGTTTCACGCCACTCGCCTACCATACTAACACGTTTTGCCCAAAATGCAAATGGAGGCTGTCAGACAGCAGCTTTGAGCAGCCGCCGGACCAGTTGGGAGCCCAGAATGGCAAGCCCGTCGGTGACCAGGTAGTGGGGAGCCGAGGCGTCGAAGAGCAAGGAGGCCCGGGGCGCGAACTCCTCATCTCCCAGCCAGTAGACGACGGCGATGGGCAGGCGGGGCAGCACCGGGAAGGCGTAGGCGGCATCTCCCAGGTCCAGCCGCTCACCGGCAAGCGCCTGGGCCGCTCGGTGGAAGGGGGTGAGATCGTTCCCTAACGCCCGGGCCAGCCGGTTGCCCGTGTAGCCCTGGAAGGCGACGTGGTAGAAGAGGCCATCGGGCAACTCCCGGAAGCCGATCCACCGGTCCGCCAGGGGCGTGCCATCGGCCGTGCGCAGGTAGCTCAGCAGCAGGCTCTGGATGAACGACGAGGGCTCTTGGCCGTCCTCTCGACGGATGGTGAGATCGGGGAAGCGCAGGTGGTAGCGCTCGGTGAAGAAGGGCAGGGAGAGGAGGCCCGTCTGGGGGTCGAACTCGGCCCCGCTGCGGGCTGCCAGCAGGGCCGGCGGCTGCTCCCGCAGCTCGGCCCGGGCGGTCTCGCAGAGGGCCTCCAGGCGCTCGGCCCAGCGGGCAAAGGGAGGCGATGGCTGGGGTAACCGGGTCATCTCTCCGTCCTGTCGGGTAAGGTGGGTCGCCTCACCGTCGTCCGGCCCGGTGGCGGGGGTCCAGGAGGTCCCGCAGCCCATCTCCCAGCAGGTTGAAGCCGACGACGACGCTGACGATGGCCAGGCCGGGGAAGGTGGCGATCCACCACTGGTAGAACTTGTTGCGTCCCAGGGCGATCATCGCGCCCCACTCGGGGGTGGGCGGGACTGCCCCCAGGCCGATGAAGGAGAGGGCAGCGACGAAGAGGATGGCGTTGCCGATGTCCAACGCGCCCTTGATGAAGAGGGGGACGATGCTGTTGGGCAGGACGTGACGCAGGAGGATGCGGTGCTCCGGCACGCCCACGGCTTTGGCCGCCAGGATGTACTCCTGGACCTTGACGGTGAGGACCTGAGCCCGCATCAGGCGGGCGTACTCCGGCCACCAGACGGCGGCCATGGCGATGAGGGCGTTCCCCAACCCCGGTCCCAGGACGGCGGCGATGGCCAGGGCCAGGACAATGGAGGGGAAGGCGAGGGTGACGTCGGCGACCCGCATCACCAGGTCGTCCAGCAGCCCACCGACGTAGCCGGCCACCGCCCCCAGTGAACCACCGACCAGGGCTGCCAGCAGGATGATCAGGAAGCCGACCGGGAGGGAGATGCGGGCTCCGTAGAGCACCCGCGAGAAGACATCCCGCCCCAACTCGTCGGTCCCGAAGGGATGAGACCAGGAGAGGGAAGCCAGGCGCTCCCGCAGGTTCTGCTGGAGGGGGTCGTGGGGGGCGATGAGAGGGGCCAGCAGGGCGACCAGCCCCCAGAGGAGGATCAAGACCAGCCCTAGAAGGGCCTCACGATGGTGGAGGAAGCGTTGAAATCGGTCCGGCATCACCGGTCGCCTCAGTCCCTTTCCGCACTCCGACCTCTCCGGCCGTATCTATTCAGCCTACCCTCCCGCAGGTCACCGGTCGAGGGCGCTTTCAGCCCCGATGGGCTACTTGAAGCACGGTTTCGCGTCGGAAACACGCCTAACCTGCGGGAGGGTGAACAGTTACCTCCGGCCTATCCCCGCACCCGGGGGTCGAGGAGGCCGTAGGAGAGGTCTACGATCAGGTTGACAAAGATGTAGGTGGTGGCGATGATCAGTGTTCCCCCCATAATGGCGGGGTAATCCAGGTTGGCCGAGGCCTCGACCATGTAGCGCCCCAGACCGGGCCAGGCGAAGACCGTCTCCGTCATCACAGCCCCGCTCATCAGGCTGGCGAAGGAGAGGCCGATGACGGTGACGACGGGGATCAGGGCATTGCGCAGGGCGTGGCGCAGGATGACGACGCGCTCCGTCAGCCCTTTGGAGCGGGCGGTGGTGACGTAGGGCATCTGGAGGGTCTCCAGCAGGGAGGCCCGGGTGAGGCGGGCGATGATGGCGAGGGGGATGCTCCCCAGCACGACGGCGGGGAGCAGGAGGTGGCGCAAGGCGTCGAGGAAGGCGGCTCCATCCCTCGCCAGGAGCGCGTCCACCGTGTAGAGGTTGGTCACCGGAGGTGGGGCGACCATCCGGGTGTCAATGCGGCCCGGCCCCGGCAGCAGCCCCAGGTGGTAGTAGAGGAAGAAGAGGGCGATGAGGCCGGACCAAAAGGGAGGCGTGGAGGTGCCCAGCAGCGTGACCAGCCGGATGAGCCGGTCGGTCCACCCTCCTGCCCGCAGGGCGGCGACGGTTCCCAGGGGGATGCCCAGGAGCAGGGCGAAGAGCATCGAGGCGAAGGTCAGTTCCAGGGTGGCCGGCAGGAACTCGGCCAGGTCCATCGTCACCGGACGTCGGGTCTTGAAGGAAAGCCCCAGGTCGCCGTGAAGCAGGTTGCCCAGGAAGCGGAGGTACTGCTCCGGCAGCGAGCGGTCGAGCCCCCACTTCTCCACCGCCGCCTGGACCACCTGGGGGTTGTCCATCGCCTTCTCGCTGACGATGACGGCGAGGGGGTCCGCAGGGACCAGGCGGGTGACGGCGAAGACGACGAGGGTGACGCCCACCAGCATCACGGGGACGAGGAGGAGCCGGCGGATGAGAAAGGTGGAGTAGGACATCGGGCGTGTTGCGCGTCGCGTGTTGCAGGCGGTGGGTGGACGGCACCCGACGCACTGCCGGGCACCGTCCACGGCGAGGTTCGTTTGTCGTATCTATTCAGCCTACCCTCCCGCAGGTCACCGGTCGAGGGCGCTTTCAGCGCCGATGGGCTATTTGAAGCACGGTTTTGCGTCGGAAACGCGCCTAACCTGCGGGAGGGTGAAAGTTACCGTTTGTCAACGGGCCGACCGCCCCGGTTCCCCCTTTAGCGGGAGAGGGCAGCCACGTCCAGGAAGTAGACGGGGTGGAACTGGTAGCCCTGAATGCCGGCCCGGACGACGTTGAGGGACTGGGGCTGGAAGAGCATCACGTAAGGCATCTCCTCCAGCAGTTGGTCCACCAACTGGGCCGTCATCGCCTGGCGCTTGGCTGGGTCCTGCTCCACGGCGATGGCCTTGGCGATCTCGGTGGCCTTGGCGCTGGCGTACTTGATCCGGTTGGCCACCCCCCGCCCCTCCTGGGCGAAGTAGTCGGTCCACATCGTCACGTCCACGTAGTCCGGCGTCCAGACGCTGATGAGGAAGGGGAGCTTCTGGGCCCGGAAGTCGGTGTAGAAGACGGAGCGTTCCATCGGCTGGAGGTCCACCTGGATGCCGGCCTCGGCCAGGTCGGCCTGCACCTTGGCCGCCAGCGTCTCGCCCTGGACGCCCTGGACCAGGCCGGTGGGGAAGGCGAGGGAGAGTTTGAGGTTCTCCGCGCCCGCCTGGGCCAGCAACTCCTTGGCCTTCTCCAGGTCCCGCTGCGGGGCCTTGGCCGCGTCCACGCCGGGAACGCCCAGGGGGATGACGGTCGGCGGATGGGCCGCGTACCCCCGCAGGAGCCCTTCGATCAGCCCCTCGTAGTCTATGGCGTAGGCGATGGCCTGCCGAACCCGGACGTCGGCCAGAGGACCGCCCAATTCCTCGTCAGGGGAGAGGGCCAGGTAGACGATGTTCAGAGTCTGCCCCTCGACCAACTGGAGGTTGGGGTCCTGCTTCACCTGGTCGGCCAGGTCCCGGTCCAGGTCCATCACCACATCCACGTCCCCCTTCTGGACGAGCTGGAGCTGGGTAGCAGCGTCGGAGACGTGCTTGAGGATGATGCGCTGGAAGTAGGGCTTGGTGCCGTAGTAGTTGGGGTTGGCCTCCAGGACGACCTCGGCCTTGGGCTCCCAGCGGGTGAGGACGTAGGGGCCGGAGCCGGCCGAGTGCTGGTCCAGCCAATCCTTGGCCTGGTCGGTCTTGTCGGCATCCTCGGCGTCGGTGCCGCCCTGTTCTTTGACGACCTGGCTGTCGAGGACGCTCATCGCGGGGGCAGCCAGGATGGAGAGGAAGGCGGTGGCCGGCTCGCTGAGGACGACCTTGACCGTGTGGTCGTCCACCGCCTCCACGGAGGCGATGGGATCGGCGTAGAAGGCGGGATTGCCCTTCAGGTTCTTCAGGCGGTTCCAGGAGAAGACGACGTCCTGGGCGGTGACCGGATTGCCGGAGGCGAAGACGGCATCTGGGCGCAGGTAGAAGGTGTAGGTCAAGCCATCATCGGAGACCTCCCACCGTTCGGCCAGGCGGGGTTTGGGGGTTCCCAGGTCGTCAGCCGAGAACTCCACCAGGGTCTCGTAAGTGGCCCGATGGATGAGCAGGTTGGTGTGCTCGTAAGCCTGACCGGGGTCGAGGGTGATCAGGTCGTCCAGGTTGCGGGCGATCACCAGGGTTCGGTCCTCCTCGGCAGCCGGCGGCTGGGTGGGCGCCGGCTTCTGCTCCTCGGCCGGCTGGGTTGGCGGCAGGGTGGGGGTCGCCTTGGGACCGCAGGCAGCCAAGAGCAGGGCGATGAGAAGGACGAGAGTAAAGGGGAGGATCCATCGCGTTCGGCCTTTGTGCATCGTGCACCTC
>WFUY01000384.1 GCA_015484715.1 Thermoflexales bacterium
CCCCAGCACCGCCCCAGGTGGCCGGCCAGCGGGGTCAACAGGAGCGACAGAAAGAAGGAACTGCCGAGGACGAGGAGGGCGGGCATCCCCTACCCTGTGCCAAACATCCGGTCACCGGCATCCCCTAGGCCGGGGAGGATGAATCCCGAGTCGTTGAGGCGCTCGTCTATGGCGGCCACGTAGATGGGCACGTCGGGGTGGGCGGTCGTCAGTCGCTGGATCCCTTCAGGAGCGGCGATGATACCGATGAACTTGATGCGATTCGCCCCCCAGCGCTTGAGGATGTCGGCGGTGGCCACGGCCGAGCCCCCCGTAGCCAGCATCGGATCCAGGATCAAGCAGACGTCCACCGTGGGGCTGATGGGCAGCTTGTTGTAGTATTCCACGGGGCGCAGGGTGCGCTCGTCCCGGAAGAGGCCAATGTGCCAGACCTCGGCCGAGGGCATCATCTCCCAGATGCCGTTGGCCATCCCCAGGCCGGCCCGCAGGATGGGGATCAGCCCGATCTTTTCTCGGAGCGTGTACCCTTGAGCCCTCCCCAGGGGCGTCGTCACCGTCACCGGCTCTAGGGCCAGATCCATAGTCGCCTCGTAAGCCAGGAGGATGGCGATCTCGCGCACCAGCTCTCGAAACTTCTTCGGTTCGGTCTTCTGGTCCCGCAGTAACGTCAGCTTGTGCCGGACCAAGGGATGGGTGGAGACGTGGACCTGCTCCATCAACCCGCTCCTCCGCGTCAGAGTGTGGTGACCTCTCGCTGCCATAGGGCAGATATGTCGGATGTCAGCTGCTTGACCGTGGTCACCCTCCCGTAGGTCACGTGGTGCCCGGCGGCGGCCACAGCTTATCGGAGGCTGCCTATGATCTGCTTCAGGCCGTGGGGGGAACCTGCGGGAGGGTCCCCCGGATTGTACCTCAACCTCCCTCCCCGGTCAACTATCCGGTGATGACCCTGGGTGGTCACCAGGGTCAACCATCGGTGGGCGGTGACAGCCCGGCGTGGTATAATCTCCTCGCCGGCCATCCAATTACCTCTGGCATACGATGAGCGAACGAATCGTTTCCGCCCGTCCCCAAGAGAACGAGATCACTCTGGACCGGGCCTTGCGCCCCCGCACCCTCGCCGAGTTGATCGGTCAGGATCGGGTGCGGGAGAACCTGACCATCCTGATCCAGGCGGCCAAGCAGCGGGGTGAGGCCCTGGACCACATCTTGCTCTACGGTCCTCCGGGCTTGGGCAAGACCACGCTGGCCCGCATCGTCGGCCACGAGATGGGGGTCAACGTGCGGGTGACCTCGGGGCCGGCCATCGAACGGGCCGGCGACTTGGCTGCCATCTTGACCAACCTGCGGGCGGGCGATATCCTCTTCATTGACGAAATCCACCGTCTGGGGCGGGCGGTCGAAGAGATCCTCTACCCGGCTATGGAGGACTACGCCCTGGACATCGTCATCGGCAAGGGACCATCGGCCCGCTCCATCCGGCTGAAGCTCCCCCCCTTCACCGTGATCGGGGCCACGACCCGGCTGGCGTTGGTGACGGCCCCGTTGCGGGCCCGCTTTGGCGTCGTCCTTCGTCTCGACTTCTACCCCCAGGAGGCCCTGGAGCAGATCGTGCATCGGGCCGCCGGCCTGCTCCAGGTCTCCATTGACGAAGCGGGCGCTCGGGAAATCGCCCGGCGTGCCCGGGGCACTCCCCGGGTGGCCTTGCGCCTCCTTAAGCGGGTGCGCGACTACGCCCAGGTCCACGGCGACGGTCGGATCACGGCGGAGATCGCCGATCGGGCCCTGGCTCTTTTGGAGGTGGACATGATGGGCCTCGATGAACTGGACCGCCGGGTGCTGCGCACCATCATCGAGAAGTTCGGCGGCGGGCCGGTGGGGCTGGAGACCATCGCTGCGTCCATCAGTGAGGAGCCGGACACCGTGATGGACGTGGTGGAGCCCTACCTGCTCCAGTTGGGCTTTCTGGAACGGACGCCCCGGGGACGGGTGGCCACCCGCCGGGCCTACGAGCACCTCCAAATCCCTTATCCCGACGAGACGCTTCCTCAGCAACCCTCTCTGCTCTGACGCCTAACAAAACCTTAACCGATTTTTTACCACCCTGTAATTGACTTGGGGCCTGGGCTCCTATACCATGGTGGCGTGATCCTATGGCGGTGTGGGGACCAGGGCTGGCTTTGTCCAGTGATGGGGATTGCTGGAACCGGCGTAGATGCCCAGTATTGTGGCTCCGCCATGGATTGGGTCACCGTTCCGACAGAGCTCCATAGCCGAGGCCGGTTCTGCCGGGGGCCGACCTCGAACTGCAACGTTCCTGTGTCTGCCCGCCAACAGCTAGATCGCTTCTCAATGAGGCCACGACATGGTCGACCTAACAGGGCAACAGATCGGTCAATACTACATTGTGGCGCGGATTAGCAAAGGGGCTACCTCGACCATCTACAAAGCGTACCAGGCCAAGCTAAACCGCTTCGTCGCCATCAAAGTTCTCTCCCCCTATTTCACCGAAGACCCGGGCTTCTTGGAGCGTTTCGCCCGGGAGGCCCAGGCCGTCGCCCGACTGGACCACCCCAACATCCTCCCCGTTTACGACTTCGACCGCAAGGGAGACCTGGCCTACCTGGTGATGAAGTATGTCGAGACCGGCACCCTGCGGGATATGCTCAAAGGGGAGCCGCTCGACCTGGAGACCATCTACGAGATCGTCAGCCAGGTTGGCTACGCGCTGGGGTACGCCCATCAGCATGGGATCGTCCATCGGGATGTCAAGCCGGGGAACATCCTCATCGCCGAGGGCAACTGGGCGCTGCTCTCCGATTTCGGATTGGCCAAGATCCTGGAGTCCCCCAGCGACCTGACCAAGTCCGGCGTGGGGTTGGGTACTCCCGACTACATGGCCCCGGAGCAGGCCCAGGGGCTGGCCGTGGATGCTCGGACAGACATCTACGCGCTGGGTGCCGTGCTCTACGAGATGGCGACCGGCCACGTCCCCTTCGAGGCAGAGACGGCGATGGCCGTCATCGTCAAGCACCTGACGGAGCCGTTGCGCCCACCTCGCCAGCTCAACCCTGAGCTTCCCCGGGCGGTGGAGGATGTGATCCTGAAGGCGATGGCCAAGGACCCCGATCGGCGCTTCCAGTCGGCCGAGGCGATGATCGCGGCCCTGGAGCGAGCGGTCCAGCATCAGGATAGGCCTCTGGAGATTTCGGCCAGGCTCCGACCCGCTTCTGCCGCCGAGCGAGTCCGCGATCTGTGGGACCGGGCTCGCTGGTCAGGCTCTGTGCTGCGCTCCAAGGTGGTGGCCCGTTGGCGCGATTGGTCCCCCTGGCTGCGCTCCCGGTCCCTGGTAGCTTCGACGGCCCTGCGTCGCTCCTTCCAGCGCCTTGGACCCTGGCTGCGTCTGGTGGGTGGGGCGCTTGGCGACAGGGGCCAACGAGGAGGGCGGTGGATGGCGCAGAGGGTTGCCCACCGTGCGATCCCTCGAGCGCGCCTCCTCGGGCGCCGGCTCTACGAGGGGATCTATCGGGGGTTGGATTGGCTGGGGAACAGGACACGGGATCTGGTCTTGCAGGGTGTCGGAACCGTTGGCGCCCGTTGGCAGCGGATGAGCCGCCGCACACAGCGGGCGGCAGGGCTGGTGGCGCTACTGCTCGTGCTGATCCTCTGCGGAGGGCTGGCCCTCTTCCGTCCGCCCAGCGCTGTAGGCACCGATGGCACTCCGACGGCCACCCTGACCCCGGCAGGGACCACCGAGGTCGTTGCCGCCCAGCCCACGTCCACGTCCACCTTCACACCGACGCCTGCCCCAACTGCCACACCAACCCCTTCGCCGACGCCGACGATCACCCCCTCGCCCACCCCTTCTCCCACGCCAATGGCGGCGAGGTCGGGGATGGTTGCCGTGCCTGCCGGTCCGGTCTGGATTGGCAGCACGATGGACCAGATCAACGCGGCCGTCGCCTTCTGCGGGAGCGATTGCCGCCCCGAACAGTTCCTGGACGAGAACCCCATCCACCAGGTCTACGTGGACAGCTTCTACATTGACAAGTTCGAGGTCACCAACGCCCAGTTCGCCTACTTCGTCAGCAAGACGGGGTACGTCACCGATGCCGAGCGGGCGGGCGACCAGGTCACCTGGCGGACCTTCAACACGCCCGACCGGAAGTACCACCCGGTGATCTACGTGAGTTGGAACGATGCCAACGCCTTTTGTCGCTGGGTGGGGAAGCGGCTCCCCACCGAGGCGGAGTGGGAGAAGGCCGCCCGAGGGACGGATAAGCGGATCTGGCCTTGGGGGGATGGCTGGAACCCCGGTGCGCTGAACAGCAGCGAGTACGGGGCCGGGCAGCCGCTCCGGGTGGGGAGCTTCAAGGCAGGTGTGAGCCCCTACGGGGCCTACGATATGGCCGGCAACGTCTGGGAGTGGGTGGCCGACTGGTATAGCGCCGTCTACTACCAGGAGAGCCCCGTGGCCAACCCTCGGGGGCCGGCTGACCAGGGGATGGGGAAGGTGATCAAGGGGGGATCGTGGAAGGTGCGAGGCTACGAGGCCCGGGTCTCCAGCCGTCAGCAAGCCTCTGTGGATGGACGTTCCGACGACATCGGCTTCCGCTGTGCCCTCAGCGCGCCATAGGATGGTCATCGGTCGCTGAGGGGC
>WFUY01000385.1 GCA_015484715.1 Thermoflexales bacterium
GCGTAGGGGCGACCGGCCGGTCGCCCCTACGAGTTGAGCCCACGAGGGCAGGAGGGAGGCGAGGACGGCGGCACGGGAGACGGTGAGGGGGCGCCGGGCCCACCAAACGTGGAGAAAGTACAGGGGCGGCAAGGCGCTGCTGGCGCCTCGCTCACGCATACTCTCCGCGCCGATGGCGTCGAAGGGGAGCCAGGATTCGAGGAGAGTGGTAGGGTGGGTCATCGGCACTCGATCCTTCCTACCGCAGGCGAACATCCTTTTGTTGCGGAAAGCGTATCGTTTGGACGACTCCGTGCTCTCTCTATGAGGCGCTCCGGCAGGGGATAGGATGCAGTGGTCTCACCCATCCACCAGTAGGATCCGCAGCGCCCTCTGCGCCCGGCGAGCACCCGGCCCACCGGTGCACTTGGAAAACCAGTAGTAGGCCTCCTCCTCCCCCATCGCCTGCACCCCTTCCCGGATGGCCTCGATCCGGTCAAAGCGGCTCAGGGGCTTCACCGCCAGGAAGATCAGCGCCAGCCGAACGCCGGTCGGTTCGTCCAGGTAGAACGGTGTATCCCGCCCGGCAGTCTGGGCCAGGTCGGTGGCCCGGTAGCCGTTGGCCCGTAGGGCGCTCAGCAGATGGTCGGCCACCGCTCGCAGTCGGTCGCCGCCCAACTCGATCCCCCACATCGCGCCGGGGGCACGCCATCCTCCCTCGCCGTTGCGCTGGAGCCACTGGTAGAGGGCCACCCGGTAGCCGCCGTCGGCCTCCGGCACCGCGTACAGCACGAAGGGACGGTCTGGATCCGGCTCCGGGGGTGGGGTGGCGCGGAAGTTTAGGGCTCTCATCGTCTCCGTCTTCATCCTCAGACCCTCGGCTCCATCCCCTCACCGGGTTCCCAGGGGACCGCTTCGAGGGTGACCGTGTCCAGTCCCACCGTGGTCAGCACCTCCTGGATGGTCCCGAACTGCTCCCCGCCGACCACCAGCCCCTCGGGGAAGCGGGCGACGAGGGTGGTGCGGGCGGTGAACTTGGGCGCCTCCCGGGCCAGGCCCTCGGTGACCTGCTTGAGCCGCTTGTACAGGCCCCAGTCGAGCTTGGCCCGGATCGAGATGTGCTGCCCATCGCCGAATTCGGCATTGTAAGTCTGCTCCACCCGGAACTCGCCCTTGCCCAGTTGGGGGATGATCAAGCCCAGGGTGCGCATCTTCTTCGCCCCGGCCCGGTCGTCGCCATAGACGGTGATTCGTAGCGACGCCAGGTAGGTGACGCTCTGGTCATAGCAGCGGTCGAGCAACTGCTGGAGGGCCTGGTGGGGCACCCCTTCGCCGCGTAATGGCTCCCGGGGCAAGAGTGTCTCCACCTCTTCGCCGCAGATGCATTGGCTCTGGGGACGCCCGCAGAGCGGACAGGTGGGCTCCGGTCCGACGTGCTTCACCAGCGCCCTCTCCTTCTCCTTCCCCTTGATGGGCAGGTTCAGTCGGGCGGCCTCCTCAGACAGGTAGAGGTGGACCTCATCGCTCACATAAACGGCCGGCGGGAGGGAGTCGGCGTCGTACCCCAACCCGGCGACCGCGTCGTAATAGATCCACACTCCGCTTTGGATACCGTTGCGGATCGTCTTCTTGAGCTGGTTGAGGTCCAACAGGATCGGCAAGCCCAATCGCTGGGCGAAGGCCTGACGCAGTTCCTCGGTAGTCATGCTCTGCTGGTGCACGCTCCAGGCTTTGGACTTGACGTAGGCTGCAGCCAGCGTGGGGTCGTTTCCGGTGAGGACCTTCTGCTGCTGCCGCAGGGCCCGCAGCACCACCGCCGACTGATCCTGCTTCACCTCCCCCTGGTCCTGGGCAGGCAACACCTCGTGGACCAGGTTGTTGTAGCGCCGGGGGGCATCGGTACGGGGGAAGAAGAGGTGGCGATAGGTTCGGGTGATCGCCACCCGGACCTCCAGCTCGGCTGCCTCACCCATCTTCTTGAGCTTCCGCCGCTGCCCCTCGGTGAACTCCTGCATCCGCTCGACATCGCCGGTGATGCGGGCGATAGCCAGATACCGCCGGGCGGCCTGGACCATCTCCTCCACCCGCTCCCCATCGGCCACCAGGAAGAGGACGTTGTTGCGGAAACGGCGGAACCCCTGCTGCACACCGGCGTGACCGGCGATCTTGAGCGCCAGTTCGGGCGGCGCGGGGTCATTGGCCGTCGCGGTGGCCGCATCGTAGTGGAGGATGACCAGCTTGGGAGGGCCGGCATCGTCGTCCACGTCGCTCGCCTCCTGGGGGAAGAGGACGACCTTGAACGTCCCGCTCTTCCAGATCTGGCGGATGCGGTCATCCAGCTTTGCCTTGGCCTTCGTCCGGCCTATCATTCCCATCTCGTCGGTGACGATCTTGTTCAGCGAGGGTTCCGTCTTGAAGCGGTAGCGGCGGCCATCCCACTCGAAGAACCAGCCCTTTTCCTCCAGCCGCTCGGCGGCCTTGTGGGGCAGCACGGGGTCATCGCCGGGCACCAGCACCGCCAAAAGCAAGTCGGCGGGGTCCACACCTGTGGCGATCCCCTGGGTCAGGCTGTGCAAGAAGACGGTGGTTGCCACACGGCGGGTGTAGGGAGGCTTGCCGGCCTCCCGCCAGGTCCGGTCGAAGAGCTGGGCGTGGGCCGGCGCGCCGGCCTTGGGGCTGACGATGTCGGCTTCGATGACCTGCTTGAAGGCCGGCCGATCCAGGCGGCTGGTCAGGTCGTTGGCGATCGCCTCGACGCTCAGGTCGAGGTGGAAGGGATGGATCAGGTAGGCGCCGGCAGGACGGGTCTCCCACAGGCGGCGGATGGCCATCGCCAGCAGCCGCAGGGCTCCCCGCGTCTTCTGAAAGTTGGGGATGGTCGAGGTCTTGCGGGTCAGGGTGTTCAGGAGCTCCGGATGGAAGGGGTAGTCGCCGGCGATCTCCTCGGTGTACTCGGCCCGGAGGGCCCGCTGGGGAAGGTTGGCCCCCTGCTCGACGAGATGGCGGTAGAAGCCGGTATAGGCCCTGGCCGTCTCGTAAGCTGCCTCTCGGTCTATCCGCCGGAAGAGCCGGTGGGTGACGATGGCCGGGATCTCCGTCTCGCCGGCGGGGGTGATCACCCGCTCTTGGCGGGCGGAGAGCCGTCGGGCTTCGGCCAGCTCCCGCCGCAATGCTTCCGTCTCCTGGCCGAAGGCATCGCGGGGGTCGGCCAGGGTCAGGACCACAACCACCCGCTCCCGGCTGGCGGCGAACTCGAAGAGGGACATCAGGAAGGCCACCGTCTGCTCGGCCAGGTCGGACCGACCGGTCGCCGTGGGGACCGCTTTGGCGGCCCGCAGGTGGCGGGCTACCTCGTCGAGCATAATGAGGGTGGGCCGGTTGCCGATGAGGCGCTCCAGCAGCCCGGTGCCAGGGGCGGAGCGGTCCCGATCGCTGCCGGCAGCGAGGGCGTACCCGGCGGTGCCGCCCAACTGGTAGGCCAGCTCCCCCCACAGGGTATAGGTGACGGCATCGCCGTGGTCCAGGCCGTCGCGGGGTTGCAGGTCTGAGCCGACGATGCCGACCACCCGGATGGCGCCCGGGGGTGGGACCACCGCCTCTTCGACGAAGGACGGCCCAGGGGCATATCCCCGGGCCGCGTGGTAGAGGGCGATCAGGTTGTGGCTCTTCCCCCCTCCGAAGGCAGTCTCCAGGCGGATGATGGCATTGTTGGTCGGCTTCACGCCCGTCAGCCGCCCCAGGGCCTCATCCAGCAGCAGGCGCAGTCCCTCGGTGGAGTAGGTGTTGTCGAAGAAGGTAGTGGGGTCCTGGTAGATGGGGTCGGCCTGGCCTTCGATGACGTCGCGGAGGCGGGCGGCGAAGATCTCTTCGCGCAGAAGACCGTGGAGGACCTCAGAGCGGGGCTCGCAGCTCTGGAAAACCGTTCTCATCGGGTCGCTCCGTGCTCGCGGCGGGTGGGAGGGTTGGTGTTCCAAAAGAGGCCTTGGGATAACGGGTACTATTATACCCGCATTCTCCCTGAGCGCAAAGCGAGGGGAACGCGGTGCCACGAATGGGGCACGAATACAC
>WFUY01000386.1 GCA_015484715.1 Thermoflexales bacterium
TCCCAGGGGCGTACTGGTTGATCCCCCGCGAGATCGCCTCAATGGCTGCCTGCTTGACCACCTCGGGGCCGTCGAAATCGGGGAAGCCCTGGCCCAGATTGATGGCCTGGTGCTTCAGGGCCAGGGCGCTCATCTCGCTGAAGATGGTGGTGCCGAACCCACGGACCCGCTGGGCCGGGATCGTCCTGTTCGATGGCTGGGAGACCATCGCACCTCCTACTCGATGGCGATGATGCGGAAGACCAGCTCTCCGCCAGGAGCGTGGACCACCACCCGATCGCCGACCCGCCGACCCAGCAGTGCCCGCCCCAGGGGCGACTCGTTGGAGACGCGCCCGTTGCCCGGATCGGCCTCGGCTGCCCCCACGATCTGGAAGGTCTCCGCCTCCTCCTCCCCCTCCTCGACGATGGTGACCCGCGAGCCCAAGGCAACCACGTCCCCGTCCCCGTGGTTTTCGATGAGAACGGCGTTCTTCAGCATCTGCTCCAGTTGGTCAATGCGGCCTTGGATGAAGCCCATCTCCTCCTTGGCGGCGATGTAGTCGGCGTTCTCAGAGAGGTCGCCCATCTGGATGGCGTGGCGCAGCCGGGCCGACACCTGGGGTTTCCTGACCCGGATCAGGTGATCCAATTCCCGGCGCAGCTTTTCGATGCCTTCAGCCGTCAGGTAGACCGCGTCCGATTCCTTCACCGCTCTCCTCCCTTGGGTGGATTTTGCGGCCTGTGCCGCTCAACCTGCCCTCCCGCAGGTTCACCGATTGATCGTCCGTGTGCGCGGTCTGATCCGTCACGGAGTTAAAGCGACCGGTTCCTCAACCTGCAGGAGGGTGAAGCCGGTGGAAAAGAACTCTACCACCGATAGCGAATTTTGACAAGCGCCAGGGGGCTGATGGTAGCCCATACGCGAGCCCTCTGAATCACTGAACGCCGAAGGGAATGAGGCCACTGAAATCTCAGCGTCTTCGCCCTTTCAGCACCTCAATGTAGGGCAGCCTCCCATAGCCCGGCCTGGTGGTTGGGGAAGTGTCCAATCCGTGGTACAATTAGAGAGGTCCTCTCGGAGGAGCGACATTGAGGACTTCAGCGGACGAAGGACCGAAGACGAAGGAATGAGGACGAAGGCACCGAGGAGGGTATGGAAGCGTCGCGCAAGCGGTCTCCCGCCGGCATCATAGACTCCCTGGGCATCGGCTACAGCCTGGTGGTCAACCACCTCTGGCTGCTCTCCCTGCCCGTGGCCCTGGACCTCTTCCTCTGGCTGGGTCCCAGCCTGACGGCACCGGCCCTCTTCCGCCGGGTGCTGGCTCCCTTCCAGGTCCCGCTCTCCAACCCGGAGGCCGGCATCGAGGGGGCGGAGGACCTCCTCCAAGCGCTGGACGAGTTGGCCACCCGCTTCAACCTCTTCTCCCTGCTGGGAGCGCCCCCCCTGGGAATGCCCGGGTTGATGGGGGGCAGGCCGGGGATGAACTTCGTCCGGCAGGAGATCGCCTCCCCCTCGGCCGGCGCGGTGATCGGCGGCCTGTTGCTGCTGGCCGGGCTCTTCCTGAGCACCATCTACCTGAGCCTGCTGGCCCACGTCGTGTCACGGCGAGGGGGCGAAGGGGCCGACGCAGAGCTTGGAGGGGCACCGGCCCTTGGCCTCCGTCGGATCGCCCGAGCCTGGTGGCGGCTGATGGGCTTCCTGCTGCTCCTGGGGGTCGGCATCGTGATCCTGAGCATCCCCCTGGGGATCTTCACCCAACTGCTGGCCATCTTCAGCCCGGGGCTGTCCGGTTTCTTCTTCTTGGTCGGGATGGCCGTGGTGATGTGGTCCCTCTTCTACCTCTTCTTCACCGTCCACGCCATCCTGATGGACGGATTGCCGGTGCGGTGGGCGATGATGCGCAGCGTGTGGGTGGTGCGCCGGGATTTCCTGCCCACGTTGGGGCTCATCGCGCTGACGCTGATCATCAGTATGGGGATGGAGCAGGTGTGGGGCCTGGCCCGCCCCAACTCCTGGCTGGAAGGGGTGGCGATCCTGGGTAACGCTTTCATCCATACCGGGCTGATCGCCGCTACCTTCGTCTTCTACCGAGAGCGGGTGGCCTCCTTGGAGACCCGCCCTCGCCCGTAACTTGCACCTTGCACCTTGCACCTTGCACCTTGCACCTTGCAACCTGCACCTTGCACCTTTCGAGGAGCACCAATGACGGCTGAGGACATTCTGAGCTACGAGGCGAAGGATATTCAGGTTCTAGAAGGGCTGGAGGCGGTTCGGCGCCGGCCGGGGATGTACGTGGGTGGTACGGACACCAAGGCGCTGCACCACTTGGTCTACGAGGTGGTGGACAACTCGGTGGATGAGGCGTTGGCCGGCGCCTGCGATGAGATCGAGGTGACCATCCACGAGGACCGCAGCGTCTCGGTGCGGGACAACGGGCGGGGCATCCCGGTAGACATCCACCCGGAGAAGGGCATCTCCGCCCTGGAGCTGGTGATGACCACGCTGCACGCCGGCGGCAAGTTCGGCGGCAGCGGCTACAAGGTCTCCGGCGGCCTCCACGGCGTCGGCGTCTCCGCCGTCAACGCCCTTTCCGAATGGCTGGTGGCCGAGGTCAAGCGCAACGGCAAGCTCTACCGCCAGCGCTACGAGCGGGGCATCCCGGTCACTCCCGTAGAGGTGGTGGGCAAGGCCAAGGGGACCGGAACGACCGTTACCTTCCGCTACGACCCGACCATCTTCCAGGGGGTGGACTACCGCTTCGAGACCCTGGCCCAGCGCTTCCGGGAGATGGCTTTCCTCACCCGGGGCGTCACCATCCGGCTGGTGGACGAGCGGGAGAAGCCCTTCCCCCGCGAGATGACCTTCTACTTCGAGGGGGGGATCCGCTCCTTCGTCCTCTACCTGAACCGCAACCGGGGCGTGCTCCACGAGCCCATCTACGTGGAGAAGCAGGTCAACGGTGTGCAGGTGGAAGCCGCCCTCCAGTACACCGAGGGGTACACCGAGTCCATCTACGCCTTCGCCAACACCATCCACACGGTGGACGGCGGGACCCACCTGACGGGGCTGCGGTCGGCCATCACCCGGGTCATCAACGATTACGCCCGGAAGCACGGCCTGCTGAAGGAGAGCGATGAGAATTTCTCCGGCGAGGACGTGCGGGAGGGGCTGACGGCCATCATCAGCGTCAAACACCCCGATCCCCAGTTCGAGTCCCAGACCAAGGTGAAGCTGATGAACGCCGAGGTCAAGGGGATCGTCGAGTCGGTAGTCGGCGAGGCGCTGAGCGACTTTCTGGAACAGCACCCCCGGGCGGCGAAGCGGATTGTCCAGAAGTGCCTGACCTCGTCGCGGGCGCGGGCGGCGGCCCGCAAGGCGCGGGAGTTGGTGATCCGCAAGAGCGCCTTGGAGAGCCTGACGCTGCCGGGCAAGCTGGCCGACTGCTCGGAGCGGGATCCGGCCAAGGCGGAGCTCTTCATCGTCGAGGGCGACTCGGCCGGCGGCAGCGCCAAGCAGGGGCGCGACCGCTCCTTCCAGGCCATCCTCCCCCTGCGGGGCAAGATCCTCAACACCGAGCGAGCCGGCCTTAACAAGGTCCTGAACAACAAGGAGGTCCAGGCCATCATCTCCGCCCTGGGAACCGGCATCGGCGACCAGTTCAACCTGGACAACCTGCGTTATGGGCGCATCATTGTGATGAGCGTGGATGGGGACGAGACTACCTTCATCCGCGATCCTGAAGGCACCATCCGTGCGGTCAAGATCGGGCCTTTCATCGAAGAAGTCTCCGACCTTACAGGCTACCAGGTGCTCTGCTTCGATCTGGATACCCTGCGCACGACCTTCAAGCCCCTGCGGGCGGCCATCGCGCACCCCATCGCCGAACCCCTGCTGGAGATCACGACAGCCTACGGGCGGCGGGTGCGGGTGACCGCCTCTCACAGCGTCTTCGTCTATGAAGAGGGGCGCGTGGTGACGAAGCGCGGCGACGCGATACAGCCGGGGGACCTGCTGGTTGCTCCCCGCTCCTTACCCCTGCATGGCGATGGCACGCTTCAGCAATTGGACCTTCTGCAACTCATGCTCGCCCACCGGGAGTCGTTGGGCGTGGAGATCATGGTCCGGGGGGAGGGAATTGAGAACCTCTTGAAGGCTCGTGTTAGGGCTGAATATGCCGATCAGCCCCAGATGGTCGAGCCCCGTGTCGAGATCTCTCCGACTCTGGGCAAGCTGATGGCGCAGCGTCGAGTCGCCCTAGGACTCAGCCAAAAGGCCGTATGTCAGGCTGTAGGCATCAAGCAACCCGTCACTTTCTATGCCTGGGAAAAGGGGAACTCGCGCCCCACGCTGACTCACTTTAGGCGCTATATGACCCTTCTGGGACTGGATGCGCGGGATGCGGCCGACCAGTACAGGATCGTCGAATCTCGCCTGGAGCGCGTATGGAATAGCCAATACACGGGATCCCCACGAAATCGTGTACGACCCTATCTTCGTCTGAGCGAACTGAGGGCCGAGGAGTTGGAGCGGCTGGATAGCCACACGGTTGTATTGACCCCTCTTCACTATGCCAACCAGGCTGTTCCTCGCTTCATCCCGGTGGATGAAGCGTTGATGCTGCTTCTGGGATTCTTCACAGCCGAAGGAAGCCTGAGCCAACGGGGTGGTGTCCGCTTCGCTATCGGCCCCAACAACCCTTCTTTGGCCCTCGAAGTCGCCGAGGCTATCCGGCACGTTTTCGGCCTGGAAGCCCGCACATACCAGTACGACGGGCGTGTCCGGGAGATGCGGGTTGTCAATCACGTCGTGGCCGCCTTTTTCCGCATTCTCTTCGGGGTTGGCCCGATAACCGCCTCCCGCAAGCGCGTTCCCGACCTGGTCTACAACGTGTCCCCGGAGCTCCAGTTGGCCTTTCTGCGAGGCTACTTCCTGGGGGATGGGACGGTGAGCAAAGGAGGCATCGCCTTCACGACAACCTCCCGCAATCTGGCAGATCAGTTGATCTACCTGCTCCAGAGTCATGGCATCGTCTCCTCCCTCTCGGTCCGCCAACCGACCGGACAACCTCACGGCACCATCCGAGGCCGTCCGGTGATCACGCGGCATCCGGTCCACATCGTCAGCATCACCGCCAAAGAGCACCTGGCCTATCTGCGCCCCGTGTGGCAGGATCATCCGGGAGCCCACCGGCTGGAGTCCAAGCTGGCCTCCCCGGCGTCTGGAGGTAAGCGTGCCTTTGTGGAGGTCGGGGGGGACCTGGTTGGACTGCCCGTGCGCTCCGTGCGAGAGGTATCGCCAAGCCACGACATGGTGTATGACTTCGCGGTGGAGAAGGACGAGAACTTCATCTGCGGCCTGGGCGGGCTCTGCTGTCATAACACCGATGCCGATGTAGACGGGGCCCACATCCGCACGCTGTTGCTCACCTTCTTCTTCCGCTACATGCAGCCCCTCATCGAAGCCGGCCACCTCTACATCGCCCAGCCGCCGCTCTACCGCATCCAGCAGGGCAAGAAGGTTTGGTATGCTTACAGCGAGGCGGAGAAGGACAAGCTGTTGAAGAAGCTGGGGGATGGCAAGGTGACCATCCAGCGCTACAAGGGGTTGGGCGAGATGAACCCTGAGCAGCTCTGGGAGACGACGATGAACCCCGAAAACCGCACGCTGCTCCAAGTGACCATCGAGGACGCTGCGGCCGCCGACCGGACCTTCGACATGCTGATGGGGGCCAGTGTTCCCCCTCGCCGGCGTTTCATCCAGACCCACGCCAAGGAAGTTCGCAACCTGGATGTGTGACGATGCCCCACCGTCCCCAGAAGATCGTGGTGAACAAGGAAGAGAAGGTGATGACCATTGTCTGGGACGATGGTCACGAGAGCCGCTACCCCTTCCGTCTGCTGCGGGAGCGCTGCCCCTGCGCCGAATGCCGCGAGGAGCCCCAGGACCCGCCGGAAGGAATGCTGGTCCTGCGCCTGGCCCCCCGAGATGAGCTGGACAGCGTGGAGTTGGTCGGCAGCTACGCGATTCAGTTCTTCTGGTCCGACGGGCATCACCACGGCATCTACAGTTGGGACCTCTTGCGACGTCTCTGCCCCTGCCCGACCTGCAGCCGCGAGCAGCGGCGCAGTTAGGCTAGAATGCTTCAGCGTCACTTTCCACGCAGAGAAGAAAGGGGATATACTGCAAGACAAGAATTCTACTTACCCCCCAAGGGGAGGAAAATCATGCGTCAAATCCGGGAATTGGAAAAGCGATTTCTAGCTTTGCCTCCTGAAGCACAACGACAGATATTGGATCTCCTCGCTTTCTTGGAGCAACGTTATCGTGTCTCACGACGACTGTCTCCCGCCCCTAAGAAGCCTTTACGGTCCTATGCTTTTGTGGGCCTGTGGCGAGAGCGCGGAGATATGCAAAATAGCATCCAATGGGTGCGTGACTTGCGTCATCGGGAGTGGCGGGGATAATGGCTGACCTGCTGGTAGATACCGATATCCTGATCGATGTGGCTCGGGGCGCAGAAGAAGCCGTTCGGGCCTTAGAAGCGTGGGAGACGGAGCGAGCAATTGGAATTAGTGCCATCACCTACATGGAATTGTTGGTAGGATGCCGCAACAAGCGAGAGCAGCGAGCCGTAGAGCAGTTTGTGGAGCGCTTTGAACTGGTACTGGTTAACGCCCGCATTACAGAAGAAGCCATTCGGCTATTGCAACGATATCGGCTGAGTCATGGTCTGATGATTGCCGATGCTTTGATTGCAGCCACAGCGATAGTGGAAAGCATACCCTTGGTGAGCAAGAACCAAAGGGATTACCGCTTCATTGAAGGACTAGAACTCTGGCCATATCCGTAAAGTGGAGACACGCCTAACCCTGCGTGCAGCGGACTGGCTTCGCCTCGATGCGCTCGGCTCCGCCAGCTGCTGACGCGGGAGGAAGAAGAGTTGATTCTACCCAAATCGTTGGGACACGCCCTGGGTTTACAGGAAGGCGACCAAGTTGAAGTCAGGCGACAAGGTCGCATCTTGTGGCTACAGCACCAGGAAACAACGGGTGCTCCAGGACCATTGACTGATCTGGCCAAGATCATCTCCTCTTCTCGGCCAATAGGCTCTGTAGACATTGATTTGACGAAGCGCGGATACGAGCAGATAGATGAGCGCTCAAGTTTTTAACTTTGATGCTCTTTTGCCCAAGCGCTTGTATTGGGATGCCAGCTTCTTGGTCCACGCGACTTATCCAGCCGGGCGCTATTACCAGGCATGCTTCAACTTTCTAGCTTGGCAGCATGGACCGCCAACATAGCCAAAGCAAGAAGCGCATCCTGGCCTCTCTCCTGCTGATCCTGGGGCTGGCCTGGGGATTGCGCCTCTACCGGCTGGATGGGGCCAGCGTCTGGTGGGATGAGGGCCACGCCGTCCACGTGGCCCGGGAATCCTGGCCTGGCATCCTGCACCGGGCCGTGACCGACGCCAACAACCCCCCGCTCTACTACCTCTTGCTCCACGCCTGGCGGCAGGTGGTGGGGGAGGGAGAGTTCGTCCTGCGCTTCCTCTCGGCTGCCGCCAGCCTCCTCGCCGTCGCCACGGCCGCCCGGCTGGGCCGATCCCTGGCCGGTCCCTGGGGAGCCCCCCTGGCCGCCCTCCTCCTGGGGCTCTCCCGCCTCTCCATCTGGTGGGGCCAGCAGATGCGGATGTACGCCCTGGCCGGCACCCTCA
>WFUY01000387.1 GCA_015484715.1 Thermoflexales bacterium
CCCGTAACACCGCCCACTCTCCCGTCTCATCCAGGAGGAAGATGCCCACCAGGGGGAAACCGAACTCCCGGCCCACGGCCTCCACGGTGGCCTGAAGCAGCGCCTCCAGGTCCAGGATGGCCGTGATGGTGCGGCTCACCCGGGCACCGGCCTCCAGCAGCCGGGCGTAACGACGGGTCTGCTTCAGCAGCCGGAGGTTCTGCTCGTTCAGTTCGGCGTTCTGCTCCAAGGTCTGCGTCAGTTCGCGGACCTTCTCCTCCAGCCGGGCCACCAGCGTCTCCAGGTAAGCCTGGCGGTAGCTCTCGTCCTCCAACTCCTCCCGTTCACCGGCCAGGTAGGTGCGCACCTGATCCAGGAACCGGTCCGGGTCAATGGGCTTGGCCAGGTAGCCGTCACAGCCTGAGGCCAAGGCCCGCTCGCGCACGTTAGGGGTCGTATCAGCGGTCAGGGCCACGATGGGGACGTGGGGCATCAGAGACTTGAGGCGAGTGGCCACCTCGTAGCCGGTGAGGTGAGGCATGTGCAAGTCCACCAGCACCAGATCCGGTTGAGCCTCCTGGGCTACCTCGATTCCCTCCAGACCATCGTGGGCTTCCAGCACCTGAAAGTGACTGGAGAGCAGCCGCCGCACCAGCAGGCAGACCTCCGGCGTATCGTCAATGCACAGCACCTTGGGACGTGGGGATGAATGGTCCATCGCCATCACCGGCACCGCAGCTCAATGATCTGCTGAACATCCTCAGCAGGAGGCCGTCCCAACCGCTCGCACAGACGCCTGTACTGATCCAACCAGTCGTCCACCAGCGCCCACTGCTTCTCGATCCGTCGGCGATAGCGAGCCTTCGTCTGGGGATCCGAGGTCAGGCTCAGTTCCCGCTCGTACTCCCGAACGATCTGATAGGCCTGGCGGATCTGCGCCTCCAGCTCCGCCCCGGGATCTATCTGAGGTTCGCCCTGGGTCGGAGGAGAGGGTTGGGCCTGCTCCCGCAGCACCGTGATGGCGAGGGAGATGATTAAGACCGCCGGGTCATCCCAATCTCCAGCAATCCGCTCCAAGAGGCGATCGGCCTGGACCTCCCGGCCGGCCCACGCCCGCAGGGCTGCCCCCACCTCCTCCGACGACCGCTCGCCGACGCTCTCCAGAACCTCCGCCAACGCTCCCAGTCCGGCGTCGGTGAGCAACGTTCCCACCTGCTCGATCAGAGCATACCGCCGGGCGCGGTAGTGCTGCTGGAGTTGGGTGTAACGACCTATGTCCAGAAGGCCCCGCTTGTACTGAGCCTCTGTATCCCGCAACACGTCACCCAGGGCGATCAACTCGGCCTTCCTCGTTGCCAACTGCTTCAAAAGCTCCCGCATCGCCTGCTCCCTTCAGGAAGACGTCTCCCCGCGGACACCCTCCCTTAGACACCCCTTAAGGATACCTCAGAACGGCCTTAGAGACAACCACCAAGCCCGTCCAAGCCCCCCTTTCCACCCTCATTCGAACGAAACCCTAACACTTCTCTGACGCCCTGTTAACAAACGTGTGTCATGATGGGAGAGGATACACACCCACGTCCTGCGGTTCTTGCGCGTCCCTATGGTTCCCACGAGCTCCGGAAGCCCTCCCAGGTCCTCCCCAATGCACGCTACGCGGTGGATAACCCTGCTCACCTGGCGCGACGGTGGCCTGATCCGCTACAACGCGGTCTGGCAGAACGTGGCCGCCTTTTTCTACGTCGGCCTGGCCCAGGACCGGACGGACTTGGGGTACGTGACCGACCTGGCGCTCTTCCTGCTCTTCAGCCTGGCCGGGACCGCCTACGGCTACCTGGTCAACGACTTCGCCGATGTAGAGTTGGACCACCGGGCGGGAAAGCCCAACGTCTTCCACGGCACCTCCCGACAGTGGGCCATCGGTGTTGTCGCCCTCGCCTTTGGGCTGATGCTGCTGGGTGGCCTCCCCTTCCTCCGTCGTCCCGCCTTTCTCCCCCTCTGGCTCCTGTGGATGCTGGCCGCGACCTTCTACTCGCTGCCCCCGCTGCGCCTGAAGGAACGGGGGGCCATCGGCCTGACCGCTACCATCCTGGCCCAGCAACCCTTGCCGGCGGCGATGGGCTTCGCCGCCCTCGGCCACCTGCAGAGCTGGGGGGCGCTCCTCTTCATCGCCTACATCGCCCTACGGGGGACCTGCTCCGACGTGGGCCACCAGATGCGCGACCGGGCCCGGGATGTGGCGGCCGGGGCGACCACCTTCGCCGCCCACCGGAGTCGGACGACCATCGCCCGCCTCTACGGCTTGGCCCTGGAATTGGAAACGTTGGGACTGGGGGCAGTTCTCCTCCTGCTCCTGGTGGACCTGCCCCCCGTCTACCTAGACGGTTACGCCTTCGCCATCGCCTGGCCGCCCCTCCTCGGCTATCTGGCGCTGCTGCCCTTCACCCTGGGGCGGGCCTGGCGGGCGCTCAGCGCCGGCACCTGGGTAGATCCCTACGACGAGTCGGCGGCCGGCCCCCGGCGCGACCTGTTTCACCTGATGCACCAGGCTTTCCCCGCTGTGGGGCTGCCCCTCTACCTGGCCTCCTGGCTGACCGTCGCCTACTGGCCCAACGTCATCTTCGTGCTCTGGATGGCCTTGCTCTACCGGCTCTACGACCCGCACCGCTGGCTGGCCGTCTGGCCCTTCCGGCTCCTGACCGGAGATCGCGATGAGCCCCACGCCCACCGGTGAAGGGGAGGAGGAGTGGAAGAGGATGCCACAGTACCGGCTCCGCTTTGAGGAGATCACCGAGGCCCATCGGGCTGAGGTAGGAAGCAAAGGGTACACCTTGGCCCGCCTCTACCAGGCCGGCTTTCCCGTCCCCCCCGGCCTGATCATCCCCGCCAGCACCTATCAGGACTTCCTGGACGCCTGCGGCCTCGAGAGCCTGCTCACCCACCCCCAAACCACCACCTACGCCCTCTGGCAGGCTATCCTCACGGCCGAGGTCCCACCGGCGCTGGTGCAGGCCCTTCGACAGGCGTGGGACGAACTCCCCCACCCCATCGCCGTCCGTTCCTCCGCCCTGGGCGAGGACAGCGACCGGGCCTCCTTCGCCGGTCAGCACGATACCTTCCTGGATGTGGGCGACTTCCACGCGCTGCTGACGGCGATACGGGGATGCTGGGCCTCCCTCTGGAACAAAGAGGCGGTGCACTACCGGCTGCACAGGAACGAGGAAGTGACCTCTCCGGCGATGGCTATCATCCTCCAGCCAATGGTCCGAGCCGTCCGGGCCGGCGTCGCCTTCACCGCCGATCCCGTCACCGGTCGGCAGGACCGCCTCACCATCGAGGTCGTCGAGGGGAGCGGCGAAGCCCTGGTCCAAGGGCAAGCCACACCCGACCGCTACACCGTCCCGGTGGGCCCCGAGGGACCGCGCCCCGACCCAGACCTGCCGGACGAGATCCGGGCCGTCGCCGAGCTGGCCTGGCGGGTCGCCCGCTGGGCCAACCGCCCCCAGGACATCGAGTGGGCCCTGGACGAGGAGGGCCGCCTCCACCTGCTCCAGGCCCGCCCCATCACCGTCCTCGGCAGCGAGGAGGCCGAGTCCATCCTCTGGACCCGCGACAACGTGGGGGAGGTCGTGCCCGATCCGGTGACCCCCCTGAGCTGGTCCGTCCTCGATCCCCTGACCAACCGGGCCTTCGCCCACCTGTTGCACCGGCTGGGCGTCGGCGACTACCCCCAAGCCGGCCTCTTCGGACGCTTCTACGGACGGGTCTACTTCAACCAGACCCTCTTCCAGGCAATGCTCCGTCGCTTCTACGTCTCCGAGACTCCCTGGCGGTCGGCGCCCCGCCTGATGCTCACCGGCCTGCGGGCTCTCTGGCTGCTCTACCGGCTGCCCAGCGAGGCCAGGCGGGAGATACGGACCATCCGAACCTACCGTACTCAAGGCTGTGAGATCGCCACCTGGCGCCGCCTCGTCGAGCAGACGATGGCCACCCACCTGGGGGTGACGGTGATGGCGGAGCTGCTCCACATGGCCTTGGAGAAGATGCTGGCCCGCTGGACCGACGGCGAGATCCCGGCTGCCGCCCTGACGGCGGGGCTGAGGGGCGTGCGCAGCGCCGAGGCCGGCCACGCCCTGGCCACCCTGGCCCGACGGGCGCGGAACGACCCGCGCCTCCGCCAGATCATCCTCAAGACTCCGGTGGACCAGCTATCCCACCGCTTGACGACGACCGCCCACACCCAACCTTTCTGGGAGCAGTTCCAGCGCTTCCTGGAAGAGCACGGCCACAGCGCTGCCCAGGAGTTCGAGCTGGCCGCCCCCCGCTGGCGCGACGATCCCACGCCGGTGCTGGCCGCGCTCCGGGCTCAAGTCGCCGAGGGCGAACAGCCCTCCACCATCGCCCCCCCCTCCCCCGTCGAAGCGGCCATCGCCCGG
>WFUY01000388.1 GCA_015484715.1 Thermoflexales bacterium
AAGCTGGCCGCCGAGCTCCAAGTACCAGCTGTCTACACCGATCCTGAGCCCGTTATGGAGGATCGGACCGTCGAGGCCGTGCTGATCTGCTCCAGCACCGACACCCATGCCCCGTTGATCGAGGCCGCGGCCGCGGCGGGCAAGCATATCTTCTGCGAGAAGCCCATCGCTCTGGACCTGGCCCGGATTGACCGGGCCCTGGCCGCCGTAGAGGAGGCGGGGGTGAAGCTGCAGGTGGGGTTCAACCGGCGCTTCGACCCCAGCTTCCGGCGGGCTCGGGAGATCGTGGCCTCGGGCCGGATCGGTCGGCCCCACATCGTGCGCATCACCAGCCGAGACCCGGAGCCCCCACCCCTGGAGTACGTGAAGGTCTCCGGGGGCATCTTCGTGGACATGACCATCCACGACTTCGACATGGCCCGCTTCCTGATCAACGATGAGGTGGAGGAAATCTACGCCGCCGGCGGCGTGCTGGTGGACTCCCGGATCGGTGAGGTGGGCGATCTGGATACCGCGATCCTCACCTTGCGCTATGCCGGCGGTGCACTGGGCACCATTGACAACAGCCGGCGGGCCGTCTACGGCTACGACCAGCGGGTGGAGGTCTTCGGCTCCGAGGGCATGGTGATGGTCTCCAACCGGACGCCCGATACTGCGGTCATCAGCGACGGCGAGGGCGTTCACGCTGCTAAGCCCCTCTTCTTCTTCATCGAGCGCTATGCAGAAGCCTACGTGATCGAGATGAAGGCGTTCATCCGATCCATTCTGGAGGACACCTCGCCTCCGGTGACCGGTCAGGATGGCCGCATCCCCGTGGTCATGGCCTACGCTGCCCGCAAGTCGGTTCAAGAGAACCGCCCGGTGCGGCTCAGCGAGGTGGAAGGATAGGCCAGCACAGCCCGCTGACCATCGGAGGGTAGTCGTTCCAGCTTTCCAAAGAAAGGGGGTGGTACCTTAGGAGAACGACGGATCGTGGAATCCGCTTCGCCCCAGAGCGGGGCTCCGGCGAACCTAAGCAAGGACGGTCAGAGCTATCCAGCTTGAATGCGAAGGAGGAGGTTGCTATGTCGCGCCGCGTTTGGCTTCCGGCACTGGTCCTGCTGATCGTCGTGGCGTTAGTCGCCACGGCTTGTCAGCAACAGGCGACACCGGCTCCCAAAGAGGAGGAGAAAGGTGCTGCCCAAGAAGTCGAGTTCACCTTTTACGTTATCTCCCACGGCGGACCGGCGGACCCCTTCTGGGGCGTCGTGATGCGGGGGATGGAAGATGCGGCTGCCACACTGCCGGTCAAGGCCATCTACTCAGGGCCGGAGAAGTTCTCCATTGACGAGTTGGTCAACCTGCTCAACAGCGCCATCGCGGCCAAACCGGATGGGATCGCCGTCACCATCACCGATCCCAACGCGCTGGATGAGCCCCTGCGCCGAGCCATCGAGCAGGGTATCCCCGTCATCGCCATCAACGTGCCCGACCCCCGGCCGGCCGGCGAGCGCATCCCCTACCTCTTCTACGTCGGCGGCGACGAGTACCTGGGGGGGCAGCGGGCCGCCGAGCGGATGCTCCAAGAGCGGAAGCCGACGCGAGCCCTCTGCGCCATCCACGAGGTCGGTCACGTGGGACTGGAGGCCCGCTGCAAGGGCTTCATTGACGTGATGAGCAAGGCCGGCGTTCCCGCCGAGAAGTTAGACATCGGCACCGATCCCACCCAGGCCGTCGAGGTCCTCAAGAGCTACTTCGCCAAGAACCCCGACACCGATGCCGTCTTCACCCTGGGGCCACTGGGGGCCAACCCGATGATCCAATACATCAAGGAAAACAACCTCAAGGGGAAGATCCTCCACGGCAGCTTCGACCTGGACGAGGTGACCCTGGGGGCGATCAAGGACGGCATCACCCTCTTCACCATTGACCAGCAGCAGTACCTCCAGGGCTACATGCCCATCGTCTGGCTCTACCTCTACAACAAGTACCAACTGGTCCCCGCCACAGACATCCTCACCGGCCCGGCCATCGTGGACGCCTCAAACGTGGGGGCCATCGAGGAGTTGATCAAGGCCGGTTACCGGTAGTCTATCGAAGCCTGTCTGCATCTTGACCGAGCCCATAGGTGGCAGGGAGGGGCTCTGCTCTCCCTGCCACCTCTCCAAGGGGGAGAGGAGCGAGCAGACCCGATGAGCGTAAGGGCGTCTACCTGGAGATCGCTGGCACGCCAATTGTCCCGCTATCCGGAGATCGGTGCCCTAGCGGGGTTCTTGGCCGTTTTCATCGGCTTTTCCCTCTTTGCTGAACGATTCTTGACATTGGCCTCGCTTTCCGGTATCATGACGATAGCCGCCGAGCTGGGCATCGTCGCCGTTGGCATCACCTTCCTGATGATCGCCGGCGAGTTTGACCTCTCGGTGGGCTCTGTCCTGGGGGTGGGGGCTATGGCCTTCGCCCTGCTGGCCAAGGCCGGTTGGCCCCACAGCTTGGCCTTCCTGATCTCGATAGGCCTGGCGGCAATCATCGGCCTGATCAACGGCCTCCTGGTTATCCAAACCCGCATTCCCTCCTTCATCGTCACCCTGGGCACGATGATGTTCTGGCGGGGAGTCCTGCTGGCTGTCACGGGCGGCTTCCCCGTCGTCTACGAGGGCGGCTCTCGGTTGCTCTCTGCCTTGGGCGGGCGCTTCGCTGGTGGCTTCCATACATCCCTCTTCTGGTTTGTCCTGATCGTCCTCATCTTCCAGGTTGTGCTGACCCAGACGCGCTACGGAAACGGTGTGTATGCGACGGGAGGGGACCCCGGCGCTGCCCGCGCTCTGGGCGTGAATGTGGCGCGTACCAAGATCATCAACTTCGTCCTCTCGGCGATGCTGGCGGCCCTGGCTGGTATCATTCAGTTCAGCCGCTTCAAGTCGGTGGACCCCTTGCGTGGGCAGGAGTGGGAGCTCCAGGCCATCGCCGCCGCCGTCATCGGAGGAACGCTGCTGACAGGCGGGTACGGCAGCATCCTGGGGACCGCCCTGGGCGTGATGATGATTGGGATGGTGCGCAGCGGATTGGTGTTGGCCGGCGCACCGGCCTACTGGTATCGCGCCTTCATCGGCGTCATCCTCATCGCCGCGGTCATCATCAACGTGAGAATCCGGGGGCGGTAACGATGGCCAACGCACAGAACGAACCTCTGGTCCGTATGGTCAACATCAGCAAGAGCTTCGGCCACGTCCAGGCCCTGCAGGGGGTGAACTTCACCGTAGGCCGACAGGAGGTGGTCGGCCTGCTGGGGGACAACGGGGCAGGAAAGTCCACCCTGATCAAGATCCTCACCGGCCTCTACCCCCCCGACGAAGGGGAGATCTACTTCGAGGGGCGCAAGGTGCGCTTCACCTCTCCCCACGATGCCCGGGAGATGGGCATCGAGACCGTCTACCAGGACCTGGCCCTGGTGCCCCTGATGAGCATCGCCCGCAACTTCTTCCTGGGGCGGGAACCGGTGAAGCGGATCGGTCCCTTCCGCTTCCTGGACCAGAAGACGATGAACGACGTGGCCCGTCACGTGCTGGCGGAGATCGGCATCCGCATCCGCTCCCCTCACGAAGAGGTGGCGACCCTCTCCGGGGGAGAGCGGCAGTCCATCGCCATCGGACGGGCGATCCACTTCGGCGTCAAGCTTCTCATCCTCGACGAGCCCACCTCTGCCCTCTCGGTGAAGGAGACCCGCAAGGTCCTCAACTACATCGTGGAGGCGAAGGAGCGAGGGCTCTCGGTGATCTTCATCACCCACAACGTCTACCACGTGCACCCTGTGGCCGACCGTTTCACCATCCTGAGCCACGGGCGGAACCTGGGGGACTTCCACAAAGGGGAGGTCACGCCAGAGGAGATCTCAGAACTGATCGTGGGAGCTCTGCGACCTGAAGAGGTGAGACAAGCGGCATAGAGCTGCCCACGGGTGGGGCTGACGGGAGGCCATCCCCACACAGCGGGAAAGGAGGTGATGCCCCGGAATCTTGTGGAAGCGCAATCCAATATCGGCTCATTGGACACAGGCTCTCTGGAATAGGGAGCCGCTCTCTGTACCTACCCGCAAATCCAGACACCACAAGGAGGAGATGAGCGATGAAAACGCGGTTCCTGTGGTCCTTGCTGAGCGCCCTGATCGTGGTCAGCCTGCTCCTGACGGCCTGCGGCGGTGGGGCGACACCGGAGCCCACCAAAGCACCGGAGGAGAAGCCGGCCGAGAAACCGGCTGCGGAGATCGAAGAGGTCACCATCGTCGCTTGGACCATCGGCCCCGACGATCCTTCCTACTACCGGGCCAAGAACCTGGAGACGGCGGCCGAACGGCTCAACAAGAAGCTGGAGGCCGAAGGGTCCAACGTCCGCGTGAAGGTGGAGGCCTCCTTCGACACCACCTCCTGGGGCGACTACAAGAAGCGGGTGCTCTTGGCCTTCGAGGGCGGCAAGGCTCCCGACATCGTGCTCTCCGGCCACGAGGACATCGCGCCCTGGGCCGATGCTGGCTACATCATCGCCCTGGATGACTACATCGCCCAGTACCCCGACACTTACAACGACATCTTCGAGAGCCTGTGGGGGGCGGTGACCTACAAGGGCAAGCGGTGGGCCATCCCCCAGGACACCGAGGCCCGGCCTATGTACTTCAGCAAGGCCCGCCTGAGGGAACTGGGGTGGTCCGAGGAGGAGATCGAAGCCCTGCCTGAGAAGATCAAGAACGGCGAGTTCACCCTCTACGACATGCTGGAGGTCGCCAAGGAGGCTCAGGACAAGGGCGTCGTCGAGCCCGGCTACGGCTACTGGCATCGCCCGAAGAAGGGGTCCGACTTCTACCACTTCTACTACAACTGCGGAGGCACGCTGCAGGACCCCGACACCGGCAAGCTGGTCCTGGACAAGAAGGCGCTCAAGTGCGTCTACCAGTTCTTCTGGGATGCCACCCAGGAGTACAAGGTCACCAAGACCGACCTGATCGGGACCGAGTGGAAGATCATCCACGAGACGGTCTCCAGCGGCCGGGCCCTCTTCTTCAACGGCGGCACTTGGAACTGGGCCGAGTGGCGGGATAAGTACCTGCCCAATGAGGCCGATCCCGAGGCCTACCTGTGGGAGAACATCGGCTTCGCCCTGATCCCGGCGATGAAGAAGGGCGGCAAGCCCAACACCCTCTCCCACCCGTTGGTCTACATGGTCACCGCCCAGTCCAAGAACCCCGACCTGGCCTTCCGCATCATCACCGAGGCCACGGCGCCGGACCTCAACGCCCTGCATGCCGTCGAGAGCGGCCACCTGGCCATCCTCAAGTCGGAGCTGAACGATCCCAAGTACGCCGAGGACAAGTTCGCCCAGGCGGCCGCCTACATGCTGGAGTACACCACCTTCCTGCCCAACAACCCCGACTTCGGCACCTTGGATGAGATCTACTTCGGCGGCATCTCGGCGGTCGAGAGCGGCCAGTGGACCCCCGATGAGGCGGTGGAGAACGTCATCGCCGACGTCCAGGTCGAGCTGGGCGACAAGGTGATCATCAAGGAGTAGGTGAAACCGCCCTTGGGGTGGGGAGTCACCCCAGACCCATCGCCGGGCCAGGGGGCTCCCCGCCCCACCCTGCGAATTGCGAATTGCAAATTGCAAATTGCGAATTGCAGATTGCGAATTGCAAGTTGCACCGTGCCCCACCCGGGGAGGCGTTGCAAACGGGGAGGAAGGTCTTATGTCCTCACACAATCCTTCGACGGCCGGCACGATGGTGCTCGCGAGGGAAGAACAGGCATACCGGTCCTTCTGGGTAAGGCTCAGAGCCTACTCAGCGCCTGCCTTCTTCCTTAGCCCTGCTGCCATCCTGGTCTTCATCTTCTTCTTCCTGCCGGTCCTGCTGACCATCCTGATCAGCATGACGGATATGAGCACAGCCACCTTTGGCCGGTTCAACTGGGTGGGGCTGGCGAACTACGCCAAGATGGCCAAGTTCCGCTGGACCAAGGTGATCCTGAAGAACACGGCCATCTACGTCTTCTTCACGCTGACGCTTTTCAACGTGGGGTTGGGGCTGGTCATCGCCTTGGTGACCACCCATATGAACCGCAGGGCCGGCTTCCTCTTCCGCACGCTGTGGCTGCTGCCGCGCATCACGCCCTCGGTCGTCTACATTATGATGTGGCGCTGGATGGCTGCCGATGCTCCTTACGGCATCCTCAACCAGCACATCTTCGGCCCCTTGGGCATCCCGCCCAAGGACTGGGTCACCGCTGCTCCCTGGGTGATGGTGATCCTGGTCAACGGCTTCGTCGGCGCCTCCTTCGGGATGATCATCTTCACCTCGGCCATCGAGTCCATCCCCGACGATTACATCCGGGCTGCCAAAGTGGACGGCGCTTCGACCTGGCAATCCATCCGTTATGTCATCATTCCGATGATCAAGTGGCCACTCCTCTTCGTGACCACCTATCAAACGCTTTCGTTGTTGACCTCTTTTGAGTACATTCTGCTCCTCACCGATGGCGGGCCGGGCCGGTACGGCACCGAAGTGTGGGCGCTGAACGCCTACCACCGAGCGCTGGCCAACTACTGGGGGAACATCCAGTTCGGCTACGGCGCAGCTCTCGCCTCGGTGCTGGTCGTGATCGGGATCGTGATGTCCATCATCTACCTGCGGGTCTTCCAGTTCGGCGCTCTGGTTGAGGAGCCGAAGATCGAGACCTTGTGAAGGGGAGGGGGATGCGATGTACACCTGGGAGCAGAGGATAAGGGCAGCGATTCCTTACGTCATTATGGGGATCATCACCCTGCCCATCATTGTCGGGTATGTCTGGATTCTGATCTCTAGCTTCTTCTTCACCACCGAGGGCCTGGTGCCCAAGGGGCGCTTCACGCTGGAGTACTGGCGGTTCTTGGTGGAGCCCATCGCCCAGCGGCCCAGCATCTGGATCATCACGCTGAACACGCTGATCCTGGCCCTGGGGATGGCGGTCTTCGTGGTCCTGATCTCGGCGATGGCCGGCTACGCCCTGTCGCGCCTCAACTTCCCAGGGCGAAAAGCCTTTCTCTCCCTGACCCTCATCCTGCACGCCTTTCCCAGCGTGACGCTGCTGATCGCCATCTTCTACGTCCTGCGGGCCATCAAGCTCTACGACACGATCACGGGGGTGGTGTTGGTCCAGGTCTCCCTGATGCTGCCCCTGGGCGTCTGGCTGATGAAGGGCTTCTTCGACAATGTCTCTTGGGATATGGAGCGGGCAGCGCTGATTGACGGCTGCGGTCGCCTCCGAACGTGGTGGGAGATCCTCCTGCCCAACATCCGACCGGGCATTGCGGCCCTTTCCATCTTCTCCTTCATCACCGGCTGGAGCTCGTTCCTCATCCCCTACACCTTCACGACCACCGACACCAAGGCGACCATCGCCGTCTACCTGAACAGCCTGATCGGCGATTCCACCTTCGTCACCTACGGTCAGGTGGCGGCTGTGGGGCTCTTCCAACTCATCCCGGTGATGCTTTTCTTCATCTTCAGCCAGGAATACCTGCTGAACATCTACACCGGCGGCACGAAAGGCGGCGTGTAACTGCTGCCGGGCTGGCTTTCTAGGGAGGGTGAACATGCGGGTTCAACTGGAAAATCTCACCAAGCGGTGGGGACCGGTCGTCGGTGCCGACAACATCAACCTGGAGATCGGGGATGCGGAGTTCGTGGCCTTCTTGGGCCCCTCGGGCTGCGGAAAGACGACGACGCTTTTGATGATCGCGGGCATCTACAAACCCACCGCCGGGCTCATCAAGTTCGATGGGAAGGTGGTCAATCATCTGGCCCCCAAAGACCGCAACATCGGCATGGTCTTCCAGAGCTATGCCCTCTACCCCCATATGACGGTCTTCGAGAACCTGACCTTCCCGTTGAAGCTGAAGAAGGTGCCGATGGAGGAAAGGCGAAAGCGGGCCCAGCGAGTGGCGGATATGATGGGCATCGGCCATCTGATGGACCGCAAACCGGCCCAGCTCTCCGGCGGGCAGCAGCAGCGGGTCGCTTTGGGACGGGCGTTGATCAAAGAACCTCAGTTGCTCCTCTTCGACGAGCCCCTCTCCAACCTAGACGCCCGTCTGCGCCTGACGATGCGCAGCGAGATCAAGCGCCTCCAGATGGACCTGGGCATCACGTCCATCTACGTGACCCACGACCAGGTGGAGGCGATGACGATGGCGGACCGGATCGCCGTGATGCGGGACGGGAAGCTCCAGGCTTACTGCCCGCCCGACGAGCTGTACGACCAGCCGCGCACCCTCTTCGTCGCCAGCTTCGTCGGCAACCCGCCGATGAACTTCCTGGAGGTCGAGGTCGTCCGGGAGAACGGCGAGTACCACGCTCGCTGTGAGGGCTTCGACGTCATCGTCCCGCCGGAACGGGGGGAGAAGGCCGCCGGCCGGGGCAAGGTGATCCTGGGCATCCGGCCTGAGGACGTCTCCCTGGCCGAGGAGGGCATCGCCGGCGAGGTCTACGTCGTGGAGCCCTTGGGCCGCGACGACCTGGTGGACGTGCGCATCGGCGAGAGCAAGGTCCACTTCTTGGCCGATCCGGCGCTGCGGCTGAAGATCGGGGACACCGTCCGGCTCCGCTTCAACACCCACAAGGTCCAGTTCTTCGACCCCCAGACGGAAAAGTCGCTGCTCTGGACGGACTGAGCTCCCAAAGGGGGCTTTTGTCCAGCCATAGAC
>WFUY01000389.1 GCA_015484715.1 Thermoflexales bacterium
CGTGGTGGACCTCATATCGCTCCTTCAGCCCCCGCAGGATGCTGATGGTCTCCTCGACGCTGGGCTCGTCCACGAAGACGGGCTGGAAGCGCCGCTCCAGGGCAGCGTCCTTTTCGATGTACTTCCGGTACTCGTCCAGGGTCGTGGCCCCGATGCAGTGGAGCTCGCCCCGGGCCAGCATCGGCTTGAGCATGTTGCTGGCGTCCATCGCGCCCTCGGCGGCCCCGGCCCCGACGACGGTGTGCAGCTCGTCAATGAAGAGGATGATCTGGCCGGCGGCATCGGTCACCTCTTTCAGGACCGCCTTCAGCCGCTCCTCGAACTCGCCCCGATACTTGGCCCCGGCGACGAGGGCACCCAGATCGAGTTGGACGATCCGCTTGTCCTTCAACCCCTCGGGCACGTCGCCTCGGACGATCCGTTGGGCCAGCCCTTCGACGATGGCCGTCTTGCCCACGCCGGCGTCGCCCACCAGCACCGGGTTGTTCTTCGTCCGCCGGCTCAGGATCTGGATCACCCGACGGATCTCGTCATCCCGCCCGATCACCGGGTCCAGCTTCCCCTGCCGGGCCAGCGCCGTCAGGTCCCGTCCGTACTTTTCCAGCGCTTGGTAGGTCGTCTCCGGGTGCGGGCTGGTCCCCCGCTGGCTCCCCCGGATGGCGGTGAGGGCCTGGAGCACGGTGTCGCGGCTGATGCCGTGGGCTGCCAGGAAGTCCGCCGTGGGGCCGGCAGCCCCCCGGTCGGTCAGGGCCAGGAGCAGGTGCTCTGTGGAGACGTACTCGTCCCGCATCCGGGCCATCTCCTGCTCCGCCCGCCGCAGTACCTCGGCCAAAGCTCGGGAGAGGCCCACCTGGGCTGCTGCTCCGTAGACCTTGGGCTTGCCCTGCAGCGTCCGCTCCAGGGCCGCGATCAACTGAGCCGGATAGGCTCCCAGTTTCTGCACCACCTGAGGGACCACGCCGTCGCTCTGCTGGAGCAGGGCCAGCAGCAGGTGATCTGGTTCAATCTGGCTGTGGTTGTACTCCTCCGCCAACCGTTGGGCGGCCAGGATGGCTTCTTGGGCTTTCTCCGTAAACCGATTCAGGTTCATCGCTCTGGTCCTCCTCTCTCCCCATCTCGACCCTTGCCAATCCAGCATGTGTTGTGCGTTACGTGTTGCGTGTCTTATTCTAGCCCTGGCGCATTAGATGGGCATAGGAGGAACGTTAGCATTGCATTAGAACTGAAGCGGCGGAAACGCGCCTAACCTGCGGGAGGGTGAACAGTTACTGCTCGTTCTCCCTTCGCTGGCCCGTTGGCTCTGACTACAAGATGACGACGGCACCGCCCCGACGAGGGTCACCTACCGCCTCGATGGTGCCGTTCTGTCGGGAGACGGCGTGGACGCCGCCGAAGTAGAGGCTGCGCTGGCGCCAGCGGTTGACCTGGTAGCCCATCGCCTCCAGATCGTCGGCGACCAGAGGGTTGTAGCCTCCTTCTAAGTGGAGGGTGCCCTCTTCGAAGTGGACGCGCGGGGCGAGGACCGCTTGCTCCAGCGAGAGGGGGAAGTCCAGCAGGTTGTTGAGCACCTGCAGGATGGCTGTGCGCAGCCGGTTGCTCCCACCGCTGCCCAGAGCGAGGACAGGGCGGCCTCCTTCCAGGACGATGGTAGGGGCCATCATCGAGGCGAGCCGGATGCCGGGTGGATCCTGATGGAACCCTCGGGGGTGCAGATCGGCCTCTCCCATCAGGTTGTTCAGCGTCACGCCTGTCTCCCCGATGATGAAGCCGGCCGACTCCCCCGGCGTCGTGGTCAGGGAGACGATCAGTCCATCTCGGTCCGCCACGCTGATGTGGGTCGTGTTGGCCGGCCCACCGCTCCTAGGAGCATCGGAACCCCGGCCCGGTCGGGCCAGCGCCTCGGTCAGGTCTGCACAGTAGGAGGCAACCACCGCGTCGTCGAGGAACGCCGTCACCCGCTCTGTGCCTCCCAGCCGAGATAGCGCCTCCCATCGCTGTCGGGCTTGATTGGTCAACCGCATGACTTCGGCCAGGATGGTCAGGTGCCGGGTTGAGGCGTGGTCCACATCGCTCAGGTCCAGGCTTTCCAGCAACTTGAGGGAGAAGGCGATGAGGGCTCCACCGGTTGAGGGCGGCGGCGGCATTAGGATGGTGTGTCCTCGGTAATCGAGGCGGATGGGCGCGCAACGGTAGACCCGGTAGTAGGCCAGGTCTGCGGCCGTGATGAGCCCGCCGTGGGCCTCTTGGTCGGCGACGATGGCCTGGCCGATGGGGCCGGTGTAGAAGAGGTCGGGTCCCTCCTGGGCCAGCCACTCCAGCGTCTCGGCCAGGCGGGGCATCCGTATCAGGTCCCCTTCGCTGGCGAAGCGACCGTTGATGGTGTAGCGCCGGGCCAGGGATGGGGTATAGGTGAAGATGGGTTCCAGGAGCTTCAGGATGAACGCTCTGGGCGGGGCGAGATGGAAGCCCTCCCGGGCCAGACGGATGGCCGGGGCCAGTACCTGGGAGAGGGACATCGTGCCCTGCTCTTCCAACAGGGTGCAGAGGCCGGCGACGTTGCCGGGCACGGCCGCTGAGGCCCGCCCCACGTGGAAGACCTGGGTCGCATCGCCGAAGTCCACCGTCACCGCCTGGAAGTCCAGGGGGCGGTCCTTCCCCCGACCCAGACCCGGCACATTGGCGAAGAAGTCATAGACCGTGGCTTCCCCCTGGGGCGTGCAGACCAAGGCGAAGCCACAGCCGCCGATGTTGGAGATGTCTCCCTCGGCGATGAACGAGGCGAAGGCGGCTGCCACAGCCGCGTCCACAGCGTTTCCCCCCTGGGCCAGGAGTTCGGCACCGGCAGCGGCAGTTTCAGGACTTCCGGCTGCAATGGCTCCCCGCATCGTGAGTTCCTCTCGAAGATTGACAAAGGGTGCTTTTCGTGTTAGCATGAAAGAGGCCCCCCAAGTGCCCCTGGGGGGCCAACGCAAGTCTATTATACCGAGAGTTGGGCGAAAATACAAGGTTGACATGGCTGAAGGGATGTGATAGAATCCCTTTTGGAGTGGTTTCGCGTGACAACCCAACAGCACCCCCTCCTATGAATCCCAGAGGCCACCCCCATTGGAAGCAACCAACTGTCACCCCCCCTGCACCAAAGAGAAGATCGTATGACTGAACCAACTTCCGAGGAAAACAACGCCACCTTCCAGGAGCTCTTTGAGCAAGAGTATCGCTACCAGGAACCCCAGACCGGTGAGATCCGCCAAGCTACGATCATTGAGATCCGTCCTGATGAGATCATCGTAGATCTGGGGACCAAGCGGGACGGTATCATCCCCCGCCGTGACCTGCAGCGATTGGGGAAAGAGGAGCTGGCCCAGCTGCGGGTAGGTGACGAGATCCCCGTATACATCCTCAAGCCGGCCGATACCAACGGCGAACTGTTGGTCTCCCTGTCCAAAGGGCTGGAGCAGCAGGACTGGGATCGCGCCCACGAGATGTTGGACAGCGGTGAGATCGTCACTTGCAAGGTCGTGGGCCACAACAAGGGTGGGATTCTGGTGGAGTTCGGTCGGCTGCGGGGATTTGTCCCCAATTCCCACCTCTTGGGCTTCTCTCGGAGCCAGAGTCGCGCCGACCAGCAAGCCTTCAAGAGCGGTCTGGTGGGGCAGGAGATCGTCCTGAAGGTGATCGAGGTGGATCAGGAGCGCCGTCGCCTGGTCCTCTCCCAGCGAGCGGCCCAGCGCATCTGGCGGCGTCAACAGAAAGAACGGCTGATGGCCGAGCTCCACGAGGGAGAGATCCGCCGGGGGCGGGTCAGTGGGCTGGCGAAGTTTGGAGCCTTTGTGGACCTGGGAGGGGCCGATGGCCTCATCCACATCTCGGAGCTGGACTGGCAGCACGTGGAAGACCCCAGCGAGGTCCTCCAGGTAGGCGATGAGATTGATGTCTACATCCTGAGTCTGGACCGGGAGCAGGGACGCATTGGCCTCAGCCGCAAACGCCTCCTGCCCGACCCCTGGACTCTGGTTGCGGAAAAATACAAGGAAGGGGACCTGGTGGAGGGGGTGGTGACGAACCTGGCGGACTTCGGTGCCTTCGTCCAACTGGACGAAGGGGTGGAGGGCCTGATCCACATCACGGAGATCGCCTCGCCCCCCCCGGAGGATCCCCGGGCTGTGCTCCGGCCGGGGGATCGCGTGTTGGTGCGGATCGTCCGCATCGAGGCCGAGCGGCAGCGGATTGGCCTGAGCCTACGTCAGGTGAGCAAGCGCGAGCAGATTGAGTGGCTGGCTCAGCAGGCAATGAAGAAAGAAGAAGAAAAGGCGGTGGCAGAAGAAGCTCCCCCCGCTCCGGCTCCCCCGGCGGAAGAAGCGGAAGAAATGGCCATGTCGGAGGAACCGGTGGCCGCCGCCGTTGAGGAGCTGGCCCCTGAGGTGCCCACCCCAGCAGCGGAAGAGAAGGAGGGCGAGGGGGAGCCGAAAGAGTCGGGGGCCGCTGTCGTTGAAGAGCCAGCCCCTGAAGTGCCCACCCCAGCAGCGGAAGAGGGGGAGCCAGGAAAGGCCGTGCCCGGTCCTGCCGGTGAGGCCGAGGGAGAGGTGACGATGAAGACGTCCGAGGCGACGTCAGAAGGCGCTCTGGAGGGAGAAGACGAAGCCAAGGCATTCGTTGAGGAGCCCATCGAGGTTATGGGCGAGAACCCTGCGGAGACCGAAGGGGCCTCGTCGGGTGCGGAGACCGAGGCGGGGCCCGCGCCGGAAGAGGCGCAATGAGACCATGGATGAAAGAGGGAGGAAATTGCAAGAGCTAGATCGGGACCAGCTTATCATCGAACTGCTGGCCCGCGCAGAAGAGCGGGGCTTCATCACTTTCCAGGAGTTAGAGGAGGTCTTCCCCCGGATGGAGGAGGACCTGCCCTTTTTGGATGACCTTTGGGAAGAGCTCTTCGCTCGAGGTATCCAGGTCGTCTCGCAAGAGAAAGCCACCGAGAGTGCCCCTGGGGGGGCAGGCGTCGAATCCCTTGAGTTGGAAGAGGGGGTACGGGACCTGGATGCCGTCTCGGCTTCGGATACGATCGGCCTCTATCTGACGGAGATGGCCCAGGAGCCCTTGCTCTCAGCCGAGGAAGAGATCGAGCTCGCCAAGCAGATCGAGCGGGGCCGCTGGGCCGAGCGCAAACTGCGCAAGAATGGCCGTTCTGCTGAGGAGCAGGCCCGGCTGCGCCGCGAGGTTGAACTGGGGCAGGCTGCCCGAGAGCACCTGAGCCGGGCCAACACCCGCCTGGTCGTCAGTATCGCCAAGAAGTATCGGGGATACGGCGTCCCCTTCCCAGACCTGATCCAGGAGGGGAACGTGGGGCTGATGCGGGCGGTGGACAAGTTCGACTACCGGCGGGGGAACCGTTTCTCCACCTACGCCACCTGGTGGATCCGCCAGGCGATCACCCGGGCGCTGGCCGATCAGGGACGGACGATCCGCCTTCCCGTCCATATGTCCGACCGCATCCGCAAGGTGTATCAGGTGGCGCACCAACTGGAGCAGGAGACAGGCCATCGCCCCACGCCGGAGGAGATCGCCCGGGAGATGGCCGAGGACCCTGACAAGATTCGCTGGATGATCAGCCGTTCCCGGCGGGCTACGTCATTGGAGCGACCCGTGGGTGACGACGACGACGGCAGCGAGTTGGGAGATTTCATCGAGAACGAGAACACGCCGGATCCGGCGGAGTCGGTGGCGAGGCAGTTGCTGGCCGAGCAGGTGCGGCGGATGCTGGAACAGCTTACCCCGCGCGAAGCCCGCATTCTGCGCCTGCGCTATGGCCTGGCCGACGGACGAACCCGTACATTGAAGGAAATCGCTCAGCAGTTTGGCCTCTCCCGGGAACGCATCCGACAGATCGAACGGGAGGCGCTGGACAAGCTGCGCCCCACCAGCGAGGCGCTCTCATTGCAGGAGTACCTGCGGTAGCTCGCCGGGAGCATAGCCTGCCTGGGCGGTTGTCCAGACGTTAGGAGGCCGGGTCCCTGAAGAAGACCCGGCCTCTGTCCTTTCGAAGGCTTCCTCTGGCTCGCGAGCCCGCCTATCCTCGCGGTGGGAGCGAGGGCCGTCGGTCTAGGGCTTTCGGATGAGGGGCCAGCCGTAGCGCTCGACGGCGAGGTTCAGCCACAGCCAGAGGACGAAGGGCCAACCCAGCCACCAGCCCCAGGGACCGATCCAGTTGGCAGAGAGAGGCAGCCAGGAGAGGACACTGGCGATCACCGCCGGGAGGGGCCGCAGGCGGGCGATGGCGGGGACCACCGGCAACAGGTTGTAGGGGATGAGGTGCGGCGTGAGGAAAGCGCCGCTCAGCATCAGCATGTCCACATCCCCTCGCGACAGCCAGAGCAGCGGCAGCGCGATGACAGCGCCGTAGATCCCCAGGCCGATGTCCTGCACATATCGCCCCTCGGCATAGTACCGGTTCACCGCGAGCGCCCGGAGGGGCCACGGCCCCCACACCAAGAGGCTGAGGCCCAGGAAGATGGCTAGGCCCAGCAGGTAGGACTTCCGGGCCCCGAAGGCGAAGATGGCGACCTGGGGCTTGATCAGGGCCAGCGGGGTGAGCCACGGCAATCCGAGGAGGCCGAGGAGGGCAATCCCTTCCAGTTGTCCCAGAAAGATGGTCCACAGCAAGGGGAGCGTCAGGAGGGGGAGGAGGGCGCTCAAAGGATGCTCTGATCGGATCAAGGCGGCCAGCGTCGTCGCGGCCAGCGTGATCCCAACCAGTCCGTGCCAGTTCAGCAGACGCACGATGGGCAGGGTCCACGGGGGGTAGAAAGGGGGGATCCGCCCGGCACTCCAGAAGTGCACCCAGTCGAAGCCCCTGAAACGATCGGCGAAGAGGAGCGTGCTGGTCAGGTAGAACGGGCCGAAGAGGACGAAGAAAAGGAGAAGCTGGTGGGGAAGCGGGAAGGCGTTCCGGGTGGCCTGCTGCTCGGGGAACAGGCTGTGGGAGAGTCGGTCCAGCCGTTTGGCGATCTTCTGCAGCCCTGCCATCTCGCCTTCCGATTCACTCCTGGGCAGGTCACCGGTCCAAGGGCAGGATCTCCACCTCGACTTGGTCAGGAGCGAGGCGCAGGATGCCTACCGATGGAGAGGCCCAGGGGGTGGGGCAGACGGCTCCCGGATTGACGAAGAGTTGGTGGTCTACCCGCTCGACGCAGGGTTGATGGGAGTGGCCGAAGATGATGATCTCCGCCTGGGGGAAGGCGCGGGCCAACCGGCGGATCAGGCGGCGGTTCACCGTGCCGTCGTCCAGCCGCCACCCCAGCAGGCTCTGGATGCCGTACCGCTTGTCCGTTAAGCTGTGCCAGAGGGAGAGGTGGCCGTGGGTGAGGAGCAGGCGATGGCCGTGGACCTCTAGGGGGCTGTCTCTTATACACATC
>WFUY01000390.1 GCA_015484715.1 Thermoflexales bacterium
AGGAGGACGTGGACGAAGGCGGGGCCGGGGCGGAACTCGAACTCCCGTGTCTTCTGGTTGAAGACGCTGACGCCGGTGATGTCGTTGGGGAGCAGGTCGGGGGTGCACTGGAGCCGTTTGAAGGAGAGGCCCAGGGAGGCGGCGATGGCGCGGGCGAGCATCGTCTTGCCCACGCCGGGCACGTCCTCGATGAGGACGTGGCCCTCGCACAGGAGCGCCACGAGCACCATCTCGATGGCCTCCCGCTTCCCCACGATCACCTTCTCCACGTTGGCGATGACCCGTTGGGCGAAGGACTGTACGGGGTTCACGTCCCCTCCCGCTCCAGCAGAATGGTCACCGGGCCGTCGTTGTGGATTTCGACCAGCATGTGGGCACCGAAGCGGCCCGTCTGAACGGGAACGCCGGCCTGGCGCAGCAGCTCGGCGAAGCGGTCCACCAGCGGGGCCGCGATCTCCGGCGGGGCGGCCCGGGTGAAGCTGGGCCGCCGCCCCTTGCGGGCGTCCCCGTAGAGGGTGAACTGGGAGACGACCAGGGCCTCCCCCCCCACGTCCAGGAGGGAGGCGTTCATCTTGCCGGCCTCATCCTCGAAGATGCGCAGGCCGGCGATCTTGCGGGCCAGCCAGGCCGCCTCGGCCTCGCCGTCGTTGTGGGTCACGCCCAGCAGGACGACGACCCCCCGTCCGATGGCTCCGACGACCTGACCGTCCACCGTCACCGAAGCCCGGCTTACCCGTTGGACGACCGCACGCATAGGACCTCCAAGTGTGTTGCGTTAGGGCTTATCAACTCTTGATCCTTCGTGTAGCCAGGCCAAGCCTCTATTGTGCGGTGATTACCCATATCTTCGGAGATAGGGAGACTGGCCGTCCACGAATGGGGCACGAATACACGAGTTGCCGCCACCATCACCTCCACCGCCGGTAATCCTGGCCGTTGCTTGTCCCCCCGCAGCCTCTTCCCACCTATGCTCACCTCTTCGATCTGCACTCCCACCTCCTCTCCACCGCTGCAACGCTTCCCACAAAGCCTCTAACGCCAACTTCGTAGGCCCTAGTGTGTTGGGTTGGGTCTCAGGCATTGCCCAATACGGCGCTTACCTGGAGGATCTCATCTTCGGTGTTGTAGCCGTGGGGGGAGACGCGCAGGTAGCCCTCTCGCAGCGAGAGGACCACACCGGCCGTCCGCAACCGTTCCCAGGCTGCCTTGGGGTCCCCCGCTGGCCTAAAGGTGACGATAGCAGACCGCCGCCGAGGCTCCCGGTTGCTCAGAATTCGGTATCCCCGACGTTTCAGGTCCTCGATCAGCATCTCCGTCAGATGGTGGGTCCAGGCTTCGATGGCCTCGACGCCCGTTTCCAGGAGAAAGCGGACCGCTGTCAGCAGCCCGACGATCCCTGCGTAGTTGTAGGTGCCCAGCTCCAGCCGTTGGGCGTGGGGCAGGAAGGTCAGGTCGTAGTTCAGCCAACTGTTCCGCTCACCCCCCACACTGACGGGGCCGGCGAAGGGAGGCGGCAGGCGCTCCAGGAGCTCCCGGCGTACGTAGAGGAAGCCCTGCCCCGCTGGCCCCAGCAGCCACTTCACCCCGCCGCAGGCCAGGAAGTCCACCGGCGTGGCCTGCACATCCAGGGGGATCACGCCCAGCGACTGAATGGCGTCCACGACAAAGTAAACGCCATGCTCCCGACACCAGGTCCCGATGGCCTCCAGGTCGGTGCGGAAGCCGGTGAGGAATTGGACGCTGCTGGTGGTCACCGCCCGGGTGCGGGCATTGGCGTACCGCTCCAGCAGGTCCACCGTCAGCCCGCCGCCCTCGTTGGGCACGATCCGCGCCTCAACGCCTCGCCGGCCCAGGTTCTTCCAAGGAAAAACGTTGGACGGGAACTCGACATCGCACAGGATCACGTTGTCCCCCGGTTCCAGGGGCAGCATATGGGCAACCAGGTTGAGCCCTTCGGTGGTGTTCTGGACCAGGGCGATCTCCTCAGGGGAGGCGTGGATCAGGCGGGCGAGGGCAGCCCGCAGGTCGGCGATCACACCTTTATACGTTTCCCAGGCTGCCGGCGTCTGGCGAGCCTCCAGGTAGGCGGTCATCGCTTCCCGGACGGGTCGGGAGAGCGTTCCCGTGGCCGCGTGGTCTAGGTAAGCCACCTGCTCAACCACGGGGAAGAGGGCACGCACGGCGTTCAAGTCGTAACTGGGTGAGGCCATACTTCCTCCAGGGAATTTGGGAAGATGCAGGGATCGGTGGTATAATGATGCGGTTTCCCGGGCACCCTGGGCCTGGTCTTTGTTATGGATCCACTGTCAGAAGAGAGGAAAGAGATGCGCGGCGCTGGTACACTTCTGAACATCATCACCGTTTTGATCGGAGGAACCCTGGGGCTCCTGTTGGGGGGGCGGCTGCCCGAGCGGATGCGGAACACCGTGACCGACGGCCTGGGGCTGGTGACGCTGACGGTGGGCATCGCGATGACGGGAGAGACCCAGAACATCCTCATCGTGATGGGCAGCATCTTGCTCGGTGGCATCTTGGGCGAATGGTGGGGCATCGAAGACCGGCTGGAGCGGGTAGGGGGATGGCTGGAAGCCCGCTTCGGGGGCAGGGCCCCGGATACGGCGGGAGCCTCGGAGCGACGGGCGACGTTCATCCAGGGGTTCGTCACCGCCAGCCTGGTCTTCTGCGTAGGACCGATGACCTTTCTGGGCTCCCTGCAAGATGGGCTCCACGGCGACATCCGGTTGTTGGCGATCAAGTCCCTCCTCGACGGTTTCGCCGCGCTGGCCTTCTCGGCCTCGCTGGGGATTGGCGTCCTCTTCTCCACGGTGACGATCCTACTCTACCAGGGCGGGCTGACGGCACTTGCCGGTCTGGCCGAGCGAGTTCTGACGGAACCGATGATCGCCGAGATGACGGCAGCCGGCGGGGTGATGATCATCGGCATCGGCCTGATCCTGCTGGACCTGAAGCGGATCCGGGTGGCCAACTTCACCCCCGCCCTCTTCATCGCTCCCCTCATCGTGGCGGTGCTGGACTGGTTCTCCCGGGTTGCCCCCTTCCGGCGGCTCGGCTTTTAAGCAGACTTTCGGTCGGCGGAGGGTGAGATCAGCTCTCTGGGCGCCACGCGCTCCCCTCGGCCGGTCAGCAGCCCGATGCCGTGTCGCTTGGCTGCCTCTATGGCGCTCTCATCCACCCGGATGCCGTAAATGTAAACCAGGTATGGGCCGGGCACACCATGGGCGGCCAAGCGCATCTGCCATCCTTCCGATTTCATCTGCTGGGCCCAGTCCTGCACCTGTCGGCGGCTCAGCCGAGCTTTCGCCTCTACCAAAGCCCACACCCGGTTGCCCTGCGGGTCTTCCAGGAGCATCACGACATCTACCTCGCCGTCTAGCGCCAGCGAATAGGGCTCCTGGAGCATACGGTAGCCTTTATCCTCCAGCACGATCTGGAGGACGGCCCCGGCTTCTTCCTCGATGGTCGCCCCGAAGGCGGTCTGAAGTTCACCAAAAGCCGAGGAAAGGTTCCGGTACGTGCGGGCAAGACTGTTCAGCCCGGTCTCGGTGCGCTGTTGGGCGGCGGCCAGTTCCTCCAGTCGCTCCTCGGTGCGCTGTTGGGCGGCGGCCAGTTCCTCCAGTCGCTCCTCGGTGCGCTGTTGGGCGGCGGCCAGTTCCTCCAGCCGCCTCTCGGTGCGCTGTTGGGCGGCGGCCAGTTCCTCCAGTCGCTCCTCGGTGCGCTGTTGGGCGGCGGCCAGTTCCTCCAGCCGTTCCTCGGTGCGCTGTTGGGCGGCGGCCAGTTCCTCC
>WFUY01000391.1 GCA_015484715.1 Thermoflexales bacterium
GGATGGCCCCGATGGCCGCGCCCACTAGGCTCTCGATCCCCCCGATGACCGCCATAGCGATGACGATGCTCATCTGCCCCAGGATGAGGATGTTGGGGGTGACGAGGCCGATGTAGTGGGCCTCCACGCCCCCGGCCAGGCCGGCGATCATCGCCGTGATGACGAAGGCGGCGATCTTGTAGCGGACGATGTGGACGCCCATCGCGGCGGCTGCCTCCTCGTCCTCCCGGATGGAGCGGAAGAAGAGGCCGAAGCGGGAGCCGGCCAGCCAGTACATAAAGCCCAAGGAAGCCAGGAGCAGGGTGAGCATCAGGTAGTAGTAGGGCACGCGCGACGTGGTCGCCAGCAGCGGCTCCAGGGAGAGCCCGTTCGGCCCGCCGGTGATCTTCAGCTCGGCGTTCAGGGTCAGCCGCAGCACCTCGGAGAAGGCGATGGTGAAGAGGGCCAGGTAGGCACCGCGCAGCCGGAGGCAGAGGGTGCCGATGATGAGGCCGACGAAGCCGGCCAGGACCGTGCTGGCGACGATGCCCACCGCCGGCGTCGTGCCCAGGTACTTGCCCATCAGGCCGGACCCGTAGGCTCCGATGGCCATGAAGGCCATGTGGGCGAAGGAGAACTGCCCGGCATAGCCGGCCAGGAGCGACCAACTGGAGGCCAGGATGGCGTAGAAGTAGGCCACGATGGCCACGTGCAGCCAGTAGGGGTAGTCGGACAACAGCAGCGGGGCGCTGAGGGCGATGAGCAGTGCGCCCCCGGTCAGAGTCCACCGCCAGTCTATCCGTCTCATTCCTCCCTCCCGAAGAGCCCTGTAGGTCGCAAGAGGAGCACCAGGGCGAAGATCACCATGCCGTAGGCGTCCCGGTAGGCGAAGGCCCGGTTGGGGTCCGGCAGCAGCCCGGTGCCCAGGGCCTCCACGATGCCGATGATCAACCCGCCCAGCATCGCGCCGGGGATGGAGCCCATACCGCCGAGGACGATGATAACGTAGGACTTGATGGCCGCCGGTGCGCCCACGGCCGGCACCCAGGCGAAGGTGGGCACCAGAGCGGCCCCGGACATACCGGCCAGCATCGTGCCCAGCCCGAAGGCCAACGTGCTCATAGTGAGCGGGTTCACCCCCACCACCGCGGCCGCCTGCTTGTCCTGGCTGACCGCCCGCAGCCCTTTCCCCAGCCAGGTGCGGTGGATCAGGTAGAGCATCGCCAGCATCAAGACGACGGCAATGACGGCGGCCGTCAGGCGGGTGGCGCTGAGGGGGATGGTGCCCAGCTTCAGCGTCGCCGCCGTCGCCTTGATGGGTCCCAGTTCGAAAGTGGGAAGGTCGAAGTAGCGGCGGGTCTTCTTGGGATGGGGGCCGACCAGCGCCAGGGTCAGGTATTGCAGGAAGAAGCCTAGGCCGAAGGTGACGAGGATGGCGTACTCGCCGGGGCGCTCGACCTTCTCTTCGGCCAGGGGGCGGAGGAAGATGCGCTCGAAGACGGCCCCGATGGCGAAGGTTGCGGTCCCGGCCAGGAGGATGGCCAGCAGGGGGTGCAAGCCGGTAAAGGTGTCCAGCAGGTAGTAGGCGACGTAGCCCCCGATCATGTAGTGCTCGCCGTGGGCGAAGCTGACTACCCGGAGCACCGAGAAGATCAGGGTCAGCCCCATCGCCATCAGGGCGTAGATGAAGCCGATCAGCAGCCCGTCGGCGAAGAGCCTGAGGATGAAGGGGAAGTTGATCTCCATAGCCGATGCCCTCCGAAGCTGTCTGGCGGTGCCCGGCATCGGACAGCGGAAGGGGTGCGCCCTCATCCATCCGGTGCCGAGCACTTGGGGGCTTCAACCGATGGGAGATGGGGGGCGACCAGCCGGTCACCCCCCGGATCTGTTGTGGCCCCCTCGGCCGGTTACGGCTTGGTGCCGTAGGGGATGAGGAAGGTGCCGTGGGTCTGGTAGCGCTCCGGCCAGACCACGGCGGCCTCATCGGCGCTCTGCCCCTGCTCGAAGTACTGGAGGAAGAGGACGGCCGGCTCCGGCCACTGATGCCACATCCACTCCGGCTGATCGGGGGGCACCGGATTCTTCCGCCCGTAGGGGAAGTAGTAGTGGCCCTGGGCACCGATCATGTCCGTCTCTTCTAGGGCGTCAATGATGGCGTCGGGGTCCAGCGAGCCGGCTCGGTTGATGGCATCGGCCATGATCAGGAGGGAGTCGTAGGCCTCCAGGGCGTAGGACTCGGGGAAGCGGTCGAACTGCTTGCGGTACTCGGCCTCGAACTTCTTCGTCACATCGTTGGCCAGGGCCGGGACCAGGCCCACCTTGCGGAAGACGCAGTAGTTCCCGTCGGGCACGTTCTCCCAGAACTCGGGGTTGATGGCCACCTGGTTGGCGATGCAGACGGTCTCCTCGGTGGGCATCAGCCCCGCCTCGGCAGCCTGCTGCTCGAAGTTGTAGGAGGCCTCGCCGGTCACCAGCGTCAGGACCACGTCGGGGGTGCGGTCCAGAGCCTGGATGCGGGCGATGATGGGCGACCAATCCTGGGTGCCGATCTCGGCCAGGAAGATCTCCGAGTCAATCCCGCGCTCGGCCAGCCGCTCCTGGGTAGACTCGGCGGCGGGAACGCCGTAGTCGCTGTTCTCGGCCACGATGACGACGAACTCCGCCCCCAGGTCCTTGATGTAGTTGGCGTCGGCCTCGGCGACCATCGAGGAGGCCGGGGCGATGCGGAAGATCTCATCGTACTGGCTGCCCGTGATCTTGTCGTTCCAGGTCTCGGCGAAGACGACGGGCACGTGGTACTTGTGGGCGACCTCCATCATCGTCAGGCCTACGGCGCTGTGGTACTCCCCCACGATGGCGACGACACAGTCCTGAGTGATCAGGCGCTCGGCCACCGCCGTCCCTCGCTCCGGCAGCCCTTCGGTGTCGTAGAAGACCAGGTCCACCGGCTTGCCCAGCACCCCGCCGGCCTCGTTGATGTGCTTGACGGCGATGTTGAGGGACCACTGCATCACCATGCCACCGACGACGGAGCCGGGGGCGGAGAGGGGACCGGTGGCTCCGATGAGGATCTTGTCCACCTCGTTGGGGTCGGTCGGGGCACAGCGGCCGGCCACCGGCGTCACCTCGACGACCTTTTCGACTTCCTTGGTGACCTCAACGATCTTCTCGATCTCCTTGGTGACCTCGACGATCTTCTCGACCTCTTTGGTGACGACGACGGTTTCCTTGACGACCTCCGGGGTTGGCTGGGCGCAGGCTGCGAGGATGGTCATCGCCATGACCAGCAGCAAGAAGAGCGCGGCTTTGCGTTGCATGAGACTCCTCCTTTACCTTTGGCGTGGAACGGGGATGGTTGTGATGGGGATGCGTGAGCAGTCAGTCCATGGG
>WFUY01000392.1 GCA_015484715.1 Thermoflexales bacterium
GGAGGGGGGTCCTGCAGCGCAACGGGCGCGACGGGACTGGCGGTTGGGGTCGGCGAGGGAACGGGCGTCGCGCTGGAACGCACCGTCGGCGTCGGCGAGGGTGAAGGCAACGATGGGGCGGGAAAGCTTGCCCGGACAGACCACTGCCAGAGGAGCCAGCCTGTGACCAGGATCAGGACCAGGATGAGCAGGCCCGTCCGGGCACCTCTCCGCCCCACCGAGCTACTCCAACTCCTCCACCGTGATGGACTGGATCCGGTCCCCTGGCGGGGCCGAGGGGTCCTGCTGGGGATCTCGGGGCGTCAGCGACTCCAGCACATCCATCCCCTGGATCACCCGCCCGAAGATGGTGTAGTTGCCGTTCAGATCGGGCAGGGCGTCGTAGGTGAAGAAGAACTGACTGCCGTTGGTGTTGGGACGGCCGGCGTTGGCCATCGCCAGGACCCCCGGCCCATCGAAGGTGAGCTGGGGGTCTATCTCGTTCCCAAAGCGGTAACCCGGACCACCGAAGCCGGTCCCGGTGGGGTCGCCCGTCTGGGCGACGAAGCCGGGGAGCACCCGGTGGAAGGTGACACCATCGAACCAGCCCTGGCAGGCCAGGAAGATGAAGCTGTTGACGGCGATGGGGGCCTGCTTGGCGTAGAGCTGGGCGACGATCTCCCCCTTATCGGTGTAGAAGGTCGCCACGTACTGCTTCTCGGGGTCAATCTTTACCGGGGGCGCTTCGGCGTACTGGCGGCTGCGCAGCTTCTCCAGTTCCAGGATCGCCTCGAAGATGTAGAGGTCACGGGGACCCTGCCAGAACTGCCCGTTGATGAAGATGGCGGGAGTACCACCCAGGCCCAATTCCATCGCCGCCTGGGTCGCCTGTTCCACCTTGTCCTTGTAGGTTCCATCCTCCAGCTCTTTGCGGAAGCGATCCACGTCCAGCCCTAGCTGCTCGGCAAAGCCCACCAGCGTTTCCCGGTAGGTCTCCAGGTCCTGCTGGTTCATCATCTGCTGGTTGATGAAGATGAGGTCATGCATCTCCCAGAAAGCCCCCTGCGCACCGGCAGCTTCGGTGGCTTCGGCAGCGATTTGGGCCTTATCGTGGATGGAGTTGAGGGGGAAGTGGCGGTAGACCAACTGGATTTCGTCACCGTGTTTCTGAACCAACTCATCCAGAGTTGGTGCCAAAGAGGCGCAGTACGGTCACTGGAAATCGCCGTACTCGACGATGGTCAGGATTGGGTCCTTGGCCCCCCGGACCCAGTCCTCCTCGCTCACCTCGGGGATCTGCCAGGGCGGGGGTTCCGTGGAGGCAGGGGGCACTTGGACACCCTGGAAGAGGCGACAGGCATCCTGACCTGTGCCCAGCGGGAGGTCTGCGGCCGAGACAGGAGGCTCAGCCGGTGTGGCCTCGGCAGCGGCTTCGGTCGGTGTGACAGCGACCTCGGTCGGCGTAGGGGAGGGAAGGGTGCCTTCCGTCGGTGAAGCGGCAACTTCGGTGGCCGGTGGAGCGGTGGCCTTCTCCGCCGTCCCGGCACCGGTGCATGCGGCCAGCAGCAGGGCTGCCAGCAATCCTATACCAAGCCAGATCCACTTGCGCAAATTCTCACTCCTTTCGTCGGCTCGTCGAGCCATCCTCTCGAGGTTAAAGCTGGAATCGCTCGCGGGCGGGGACGATCTTCTTCTGGAAGTTCTGCACGTATTGGAAGAGCCGCTCCAGCAGGGCCTCCCACTCCGGGCTCTGCAGGATGCGCCGCATCGTCGGCAGGTCCTCGGCGATGCTGCCGGCCAGAATCTGGGGATGGTCCCCGTAGACCGTGTACCAGACGTCCGTCGGCTGCAGTCCCAGCCGCATCAGCCCTGGGGCGAACTCCCGCACGACGAACTCGAAGTAAGCAGCCTCATAGCCGGGACGGATGTCCCATTGCATCAGCAGCTTGACCCGCTTATCGTCCCTTCCTTCCCACACGATCTCCTTCTCCTCATTCGGCCCGCCCCCAGAGGGTCGGCCTTTCGGTAGCCCACCGAGGCTTCCCGATGACCGGAAACCCCGGAGAGCCCTTTGCCGCTCCAGGCGGGTCTGGGATCGGCCCGCTCCACCGGATCGGCGATCCAGCGGGAGCGTCTGGACACCAAGGGTGTACCTGAACCCTGTCGCGGCAGACCTCCGTCAGACCTCGGAGGTCTGAATCCCGAAGAATTGTACCCCAGGTTGGGGGAATAGACAAGAGAAGAGGACGAAAAGAGGCTCCTCAGTCATCGGGTTGGTAGTCCCCCAACCAGCGGATGAGGGGGAACTCGGCGCGGACGGCGTTGTAGAGGCGCTCGTCGGCCGTCCAGAAGGCACAGTCCAGGTGCTCGGCCA
>WFUY01000393.1 GCA_015484715.1 Thermoflexales bacterium
CACGAATTAAGGACCGCCTCATTCGTGCATTGGTGAGAAATTCGTGGACGGCCTGCTACGGACCACTCTCTCGCTCACTGGTGGGTAATCACCCGTTTGATGGACTTGACGAGTTGGACGAAGGCAGGTATAATTATAAGCGCGTTGCGGGGTAGAGCAGTGGTAGCTCGTCGGGCTCATAACCCGGAGGTCGCAGGTTCGAATCCTGCCCCCGCTACCTGAAGGGCGGCCGGCAAGCCGCCCTCTTTTCCAGGGCGACGTAGCTCAACGGTAGAGCAGGGGACTCATAAGCCCTTGGTTGGGGGTTCGAATCCCTCCGTCGCCACCAGCCAGGCGGCCTGGGCCGCCTTCCCTCCGGCCCGCTCAGCAGGGCCGGGTTTTTTATGTTAGGGCCGGGGCCGATGATCCAGATTGATGGTGCCTATGGTGAAGGGGGCGGGCAGGTACTCCGCACGTCGCTCAGCCTGGCCGTGATCACCGGTCAGGCGGTGCGCATCGTGCGCATTCGGGCCGGACGCCGGAAGCCGGGCCTGGCCGCCCAACACCTGACCGCGGTACGAGCGGCAGCGGCGATCTGTCAGGCCGAGGTCAGCGGGGACTCCCTGGGCTCGATGACCTTGGAATTCTCCCCGTCAGCGCCCCCTCAGGCCGGCCGCTACCTCTTCGACGTCACCAAAGCCCGCGAAGGAGGCTCCGCCGGCTCCATCACCCTCGTCCTGCAGACCATCCTGCTCCCGCTGGCCCTGGCCCATGGGAACTCCCAGGTGACCCTACGGGGGGGCACCCACGTTCCCTGGAGCCCGCCCCTGACCTACGTCGAGACCGTCTACCTCCCCCTCCTGGCCCGGATGGGGGTTCGGGCTCAGGTGACCCTGCGGGCCTGGGGATGGTATCCCCGAGGCGGCGGCGAGGCCCATCTGGAGGTCGCCGGCGGGGCCACTCTGCAGGCCCTCACCCTGCTGGAGCGAGGCGACCTCCGCCAGGTTCAGGGGCTGGCGGTGGTGACGGAACTGCCCTCCCACATCCCTCAACGGATGGCTCGACGAGCGGAGAATCTGCTGCGCCGGGCCGGCCTCAAGGCTCACGTGCGCCCTCTGCGCCAACGCGGCGTTGGGCCGGGGGCCGGTCTCTTTCTCACGGCCCAGTACGAGAACAGCCTGGCCGGCTTCAGTGCCCTGGGGCGGCCGGGGCTCCGGGCAGAGCGGGTGGCTGAGATGGCCTGCCAATCGCTGTTGGCTTTCCACCAGGACGACGCACCGGTAGACCCCTTCCTGGCCGATCAGTTGGTCCTGCCGGCAGCGTTGGCCTCTCAACCCAGCCGCTACCGGGTTGCTCAGGTCACCTCCCACCTGACGACCAACGCTTGGGTAGTCCAGCAGTTTGGGCTGGCCCGCGTGACCGTGGATGAAGCCGCCAGGCTGGTAGAGGTGGAACCGAGGACGGGGACCCTATGACGCGGAGGAGACCCCATGGTTAACGAACCTGTGACAGAATCCACCCGGCCCAAACTGGCTCTGGCCGAGCGGGCCAAACTGCTCCAGATGAACCGTCTGCTGGAACAGCGCTTGCGGGAGATGCGCACCCTCTTTGACATCGGCAAGGCCGTGGCTGCGGCAACGGACCTGGACACCTTGTTGACCCGCATCGTCGAAGCCGCCGTCTTTCTCCTGCACGCCGAGGAGGGCTCCTTGCTGCTCCTGGACCCCACCACCAACGAGCTCTACCTACGGGCTCAGAAAGGTTTGGGGGAGAAACAGGCACGCCGTCTCAAGATCCGGGTGGAGGACACCCTCATCGGTGGGGTCGTCCGCACAGGCAAGCCGGTCATCCTGGGGCGTTCCCAGGTCGAGGACGGCATGCTCAAGGTGGTGACGGGCTACCTGGTCCACGCGCTGCTCTACGTGCCCCTCAAGGTGCAGGGACAGGTGATCGGCGTGCTGGGCGTGGACAATCAGACTACCCCCCGGGACTTCACCCGCCACGACGAGCGATTGCTCTCTGCCCTGGCCGATTACGCTGCCATCGCCATCCAGAACGCCCAGCTGCGTGCCGCCCTGGCCCGTATGCGGCCTCAGCAGGAAAGGGGCCTTCCCGGCCAGGTACGCGCTGAGGTGCAGAAGGCGCTGCAGACCATCGCCGGGAGCGTCCGCCAGGTACAACGCCACCTGACCCCCCAGGACATGGATGCCCTGCTGGCCTTGGGGGAGATCGAGAAACAGGCTGCCCACATTGGCAAGCTGATAGGCAGTTGAGGGATGTTTGAATTCATCTTCTTGGGCACCTCCGCTTCAGCCCCCTCCATCCGGCGAGGCCTGTCGGCCCATGTGGTGCTCTATCGGGAGTACCGCTTCCTGATTGATTGTGGCGAAGGGACCCAGCGACAGCTCCTGCGCAGCGGCCTGGGGTTCAAACGGCTGGACAAGATCCTCCTCACCCACGGCCACCTGGACCACATCCTGGGGCTGGGTGGGCTGATCTCCACCTTCGTCCGCTGGGAGACGATGGAACGGCTGGAGATCTACGGCAGCCCTTGGACGCTGGAGCGGGTCTACGACCTCATCTACAGGGTCGTCCTGCGGGGAGCCCAATCTCCGATGCAGATCGAGTTGATCCCCATCGCGGCGGGGGTCCTGCTGGAGGATGAGACCTTCCAGATCGAAGCTTTCCCCGTCAGCCATCGCGGTGCCCAGAGCTTTGGTTTCGTCTTCCAGGAGAAGGCCCGGCGTCCCTTCCTGGTGGAGCGGGCCGAGGCCCTGGGGGTCCCGCCAGGCCCTGAGCGCCGCCAACTGGTGAACGGTCAGCCGGTGACCCTGCCGGACGGTCGCGTGGTCACGCCCGACGATGTGCTGGGGCCACCGCGCCCGGGGGCCCGACTGGTGCACGTGGGCGATGCCGGACGGACGGACGACCTGGTCGAAGTGGCGCGGGGGGCGGATGCCCTGATCATCGAGGCGACTTACCTCTCTCACGAGGCCGATCTGGCCCGCCAGTTCGGCCACCTGACGGCGGCCCAGGCCGCTCACCTGGCGCGGGAGGCCGGCGTGCGTCGTCTCTACCTGACCCACATCTCCCGGCGCTATCGGGAGCGGGACGTGCTGGCAGAGGCCCAGGCCATCTTCCCCGACGTTGTGGTCGCCCGCGACTTCGACCGCATCCAGGTCAAGAAGGTCCGCGAGAGCGCCCGCCAGGTGAAAGCCCCTGCCTGACCCGTCTCGACCACCGACCTCTGAGAACTGGGGAGCTGAACGATGTCTATCCACAAAGCGAACGTCTTTGAGCTAGCGGCAGCGGCCTACGAGATGGAAGCCAGCGTGCTCCAAGGGGTGTTGACCCGCGCTCAGGATGGCTCCTGGCGCGTTGGGGACGTGACCCTGGACGAGTGGCTCTCCCGCTACAACGGCCACGAACTGGTCCTCATCGCCGCCTCCCTCAGCGAAGAGCGGGAGTACGACGTACAGGTCTGCCAGACCTGCGGGCGGGAGTACGTGGGCTCGACCTGCCCGTACTGCCGCTCGACCTGGCGCCGCCTGCGGGGCCGTTGAGACCCATCGCTCAAACCAGATGAGAATTTGATAAAAGTTGCGAAAAATTGGGGCTGATGGTCTTGACAGAGCGGGGTGAACCGCCTACAATGGGGATAGATCCTCACCCCTTTGCCCAAAGGTTCATACCAGGGGGGATCGGTCTCCTCCCGAGAAGCGGTGTCGCCTATGATGGTGCTTAAAAAACGACGGTTGATCGGTCTTTTGCTGCTGGTGCTCTCAGGAGCCCTCCTCGCCTGCTCGCTGTCGGGGCAGGCGATCCGCCGCGAGACGCGCGACTTTCCTCCAGCACGTCCAGTGGCTCTGCAGACGCTTCCTCCCCTGCCCACTCCCACACCTCTACCCGAAGCCATCTATCAGGAGATAGATGCCGAAGACGCCCTGCTGATCCACATCTACCAGCGGGTGAACCCGGCGGTGGTGAACATTGACGTGGCCGCCCGCCATTTCAGCGACGAGCCCATCGGGATGGGCAGCGGGTCCGGCTTCGTCATTGACAAAGAGGGCCACATCGTCACCAACCAGCACGTGGTAGCCGGAGCCGAGCAGATCGAGGTCACCTTCTACGACGGCAGCGTGGCCGAAGCCCGCATCGTGGGGCAGGACGAGGACAGCGACCTGGCCGTCCTCAAAGTGGACCTTCCCCCTGAGCGGCTGGTGCCGGTGGAGCTGGGCGATTCCAGCACCCTGCAGGTGGGACAGCGGGTGATCGCCATCGGCAACCCCTTTGGCTTGCAAGGGACAATGACCACGGGCATCATCAGCGCGTTAGGGCGGACCCTCCCCGGCCGGGTCACCGACGCCGGAGGCCGTTACCAGATCCCCGACGTGATCCAGACCGACGC
>WFUY01000394.1 GCA_015484715.1 Thermoflexales bacterium
ACGTGGAGGCGGCATCGGCGCGCCTGGCGACGTTCCTCGAAGGCACCCGCAAGCGGATCGCCACCTATCTCCGCGTCATGGGGCACCGCTCGGTCGCCGAACTCGGTCTCGACGACCTCGTCCCGCCGCCGACCTGAGGCACTACGGGCCGTCCTCCCTCTGGTACGCCCCGCAGCCCACATCCATCCCCGCCAGGCCATCCACCCGGCGCCACGCGCTCCTCTTCATCGCCACCCCGGGCGGCAACGACCGCCTCGGGCTCGGGCGCTCGGACGACGCGCGGGACCGGCGCCCGTACGGCGACGGCCCCACCCCCTCCGGCCCACCCGACACCCAGCCCTGGGAGGGCGCGGGCGGCTACGACTCCGCGGCCCGCGTGGTGCGCCTGTCCAACGGCCAGTGGTGGATGCCCTATTCCGGCGGCCCGCCGGGGACACCGGCATCGGCCACACCTGGTCCCGGGGCCGCATCCGGCCGCAGGGCCGGATTGGACGCACCGAAGGCGCGCCAGAAGGGCGAGGGCCAAGGACGGCGAGCGGCAAGTCTCGTGACACCAGTTGTCACCAATTGCAAACTACGTCGGCAGGACGATGCACAATGACGCGCAGCCTGCCTTGCGGCCGGAGAGGTGCTTCCGATGGATGAGAAACCAGGCGACTCCTGACCATCGACGAGTTGTCTGCCTACCTGAAGATACCGAAGTCGACGCTCTGCAAGCTCGTTCGAGAAGGCGAGGTCCCGTGCCAGAAGGTCGGCCGCCATTGGCGGCTCCGCAAGGTGGCCATCGACCGCTGGCTGGAAGAGCCGCACGGCGATACGACAAATCGGTAGGATATCCGATTTGGACGCACCGAAGGTGCGCCAGAAGGGCGAGGGCCACGGAAGGCCCGATTCAAAGACGGAGGAAACGAGCAGGCGGAGCCCTTGGCGGATCAGCAGCGGCAGAAGTCCCGAGGGTGGCCGCCCACCATCGGCAAGCACCGCGCCCCCATGGCCAGGCACATCAGCCGGATCAGTGAAGGGATGGACGAACTCGTCCGCCTTTTCGCTGTTCATCCCGATCAGCAAGATATCGAGGATCTGTGTGTAGACCGACCGACGCTCCGTGGAGGTCCGCCTTAAGGGAGATGGTCGCATGAGAAACGAGGCCGATACCCGCGCAACACTCATCGACCCAAAGCTGAAAGCCTCGGGCTGGGCCGACACGCAGATCACCAGGGAGCACTATTACCAGCGCGATCAGCAGTACACACAGGGCCGTGTGATCCTGGTCGGCAACCGGGTGCGCAGGGGCGAGGCCCGCAAGGTGGATTACCTCTTGCGAATCTCGGACGCGTTTCCGATCGCCGTCGTGGAAGCCAAAGCTGAGTCGGAGCCAGCGGAGGCCGGACTCGAGCAGGCCAAGCGCTACGCCGAGGACCTGGGACTTGCCTTCGCCTACGCCACGAACGGCCAGCGGATCATCGAGTTCGACTTCTTCACCAACTCCAGCCGAGAGCTCGAGCGGTTTCCCTCCCCTGAGGAACTGTGGAGCCGTTGGCGGCAGAACGAAGGGCCGGTGGGCGGGTTCCGTGTTGCTGAAGCCCCGGCTGAGTACGGCACAGACAAACGCTCCAGCCCGCTCCTCCACCCATACTGTCCCCAAAGCCTGTGTGGAAGGGCGCCCTTCTACTTCCAGGAGGTCGCCATCCGCGAGGTGGTCAAGCGCCTCATGCAGGGCCGCAGGCGGGTCCTCCTCACCATGGCCACGGGCACCGGCAAGACCTTCGTGGCATTCCAGATCGTGTGGAAGCTCGTCAAGTCCGGCTGGCTCCGACGGCTCCACCCCGACCGTCCGGCACGCGTGCTCTTCCTCGCCGACCGGGTCGTGCTTCGCGATCAGGCATACAACACCTTCGCCCCCTTCGCCGATGGCACGAGCGAGCCCCGCTGCAAGATCGAGGGCCACCCTCCGAACCTGACGCGGGACCTCTACTTCGGCATCTATCAGAGCCTCTGGAGCCCGGGCGAGGAGGGCTGCCGCCTCTTCGAGAAGTTTCCGCCGGACTTCTTCGACCTCGTCATCATCGACGAGTGCCACCGCTCGGGCTTTGGCACCTGGCGGGAGATCCTCGACCACTTCGGCGCGGCCGTGCACCTGGGCATGACCGCCACCCCCAAGCAGGACGAGAACATCGACACCTACGGTTACTTCTGCGCCGAGGAGCCCGAGGTGGCGATCGATCCCGAGCACCCGGAGCGGGGCACCTGGCGACCGCCGGCCTACCAGTACAGCTTGGGTCGGGGCATCGAGGACGGCTTCTTGGCGACCTATAAGGTCCACCGGGTGCGCACCACGGTAGATGCCACGGGGCTACGGCTTGAGGATGCCGTCGAGCAGGGCGCCGAGGTCTTCATCCCCGAGGAGGTGGAGCCGCGCGATGTCTACACCACCCCTCAGTTCGAGCGGGAGATCACTCTGCCCGACCGCACCCGGGCCATGGTGATGCACCTGGCGGGCCTCCTGCGCCGCTTCGGGAAGACGGAGAAGACCATGGTCTTCTGCGTGGACATGGAGCACGCGCGCCTGGTGGCCCGGTTCCTCCAGGACGAGTTCGGCCCGGAAACTGGCCTCGCCAACTATGCCGTCCCCATCATCTCCGAGGAGGGGGAGGAGGGTCGCAGGGCCCTGGAGGCCTTCGCCGACTCCGACCAGCAAGCCCCCGTCGTCGGCACCACCGCCGAGCTGCTCTCCACCGGCGTGGACGTCCCCGCCTGCCGCAACATCGTCTTCATGAAGACCATCTCCTCGCCCATCTTGTTCAAACAGATCGTGGGGAGGGGGAGCCGCCTTGATCCGGCGACGGACAAGTACTGGTTCCGCATCATCGATTACACGGGGGCCACGCGGCTCTTCGACGAGTGGGACCGCCCGCCGGTTCCGCCTTTCGAGCCGCCTACCGGACCGCAGACCGCCACTTTAATGGGGCGCGTCTTCCAAGCCGAAACCGAAACGCTCATTGCGGGGGCCCGGGTCAGCGTTCGCACCGGGCCTAACCGCCAGCAGGGCCCCATCGTCACAGACGAGGCCGGCCGCTTCCGCTTCGAGCGGCTCCCTGCCGGGCGCCTTCAGGTCATCGTGAGCGCCGCCGGGTTCGTGGACCGCACCCTGGGCGTCGACACCCTAGCCGACGAGACCACCGAGATCGAGATCCCGCTCAAGCCTGCGGGCAGGAAAGGCGGCAAGATCCGCGTGGAAGGCCTCGAGGTCACCATCGCCGACGAGGCGGTCTTCCTGATCGAGGCGACCGGCGAGCAGCTGACCCTCGAGCAGTACCGTGACTACACCCGCCGGCAGATCGTCCAGATGGCGCACACTCCAAGCGACCTGCGCGACATCTGGGTGGACACCAGCCGGCGCAGGGCCTTTCTCTCCGACCTGGCCCGCTCCAGCGTGCATCCCCAGGTGCTAGCCGAGATCCTGGGGCGTCCGGAGGACGATATCTTCGACCTCCTCTGCCACATCGCCTTCGGCGGTCCCATCCGCACGCGCAGCGAGCGAGCGGAGGCGTTTGTGAACCGCGAGCAGGCCTTCATCCGCCGCCATGCCGAAGAGGCCCGCCAGATCATCCTTGAACTCCTGGACAAGTACCGCGTGGGCGGGATCGACCAGCTCGAGCCTGAAATCTTCGGCGTCTCCCCCTTCCGCGAGTGGGGCGGGGCGGTGAAGATCAGTCGCGCCTTCGGGGGGCCGGAGGCGCTGGGCCGCTCCCTGCAGGAAATGAAACACCGCATCTACCCTGAGGAGACAGCATGAACGGACCCCAGACCCGCGAATCGCTCGCCAGCGAGATCTGGCGTGCGTGCGACATCCTGCGCCGCGACAACAACTGTGGCGGCGTTATGGAGTACGTGGAGCATCTGGCGTGGCTCCTTTTCCTCCGCTTTCTGGACGCCCAGGAGGACGAGTGGGAGACCCAGGCGAGACTCGCCGGCCGTACCTACACCCGCATCCTGGACGGCGAGCTTCGCTGGAGCGCCTGGGCCACGAAGGACTGGCCCGCCGATCGGCTTACCGAGTTCGTCCACGGCCGCCTGATCCCCTACCTGCAGAGCCTGGGCGGCGACCCTTTGCGGGAGACCGTGCGTGGCGTCTTCGCCGAGCGCAACGTCATCGTCTGCGCCTCGGGCTACAACCTGAAGGAGGTCCTCCAGATCCTGAACGGCATCGACTTCCACAGCCAGGACGACATCTTCACCGTCTCCCAGGTCTACGAAGAATTGCTCCGCCGTCTGGGCAGCGAGAACCGCATGGCGGGGGAGTTCTACACCCCGCGGCCCGTGGTGCGCTTCGTGGTGGAGATCGTCGACCCGAAAATCGGCGAGACGGTCTACGACCCCGCCTGCGGCTCCTGCGGCTTTCTCGCCCAGGCCTACCTGCACATGAAGAAGGACGAGAAGACCATCGAGGACCACAAGACGCTGCAGGAGCGCACCTTCTTCGGCCAGGAGAAAAAGCCCCTGCCGGCCCTTCTGGGCCTGATGAACATGGTCCTCCACGGCGTCACCGCCCCCCAGATCCGGCGGCGCAACACCCTCGAGGAGAACATCCGCCAGGTCTCCGAGCGCTTCGACGTGGTCCTTACAAACCCCCCGTTCGGAGGCACGGAAGGCCGCCACATCCAGGCCAATTTCCCGGTCCAGGCCACCGCCACCGAGCTCCTCTTCCTCCAGCACATCATGAAGAAGCTCAAGCCCCGCGACGGCGCCCGCTGCGGGATGGTCGTGCCGGAGGGAACGCTCTTCCGCGGCGGGGCCTTCGCTACGGTCAAGCAGGATCTTCTCGAGCAGTTCAACCTGCACACCATCGTAAGCCTGCCCCCGGGCACCTTCGCGCCCTACTCTGACGTGAAGACAGCCCTCCTCTTCTTCGAGCGGCCGGGACCGACCAAGGAGGTCTGGTATTACGAACTGCCCCTTCCAGAAGGCCTCAAGAAGTTCAGCAAGGGGAGCCCCATCCAGGACGAGCACTTCGACGAAGCTCGGAAGCTCTGGAAGGCCTGGGACGCCTACCGCAAGGGCCAAGGCCCTCGCGAGGCCTCCCTTTCCGACCGCTCCTGGATCGTCCCGATCGATGATATCAAGGCGCGCGGATACGACCTTACCGCCCGCAACCCGAACCGCAAGGAGACCGAGGCCCTGCCGCCCCCCATGGAGATCGTGGCAGGGCTCCTGGAACGCGAGCGGGAGATTCTAAGCATCGTTGAGGAACTGGACGAGCTTTTGAGCAACAACGGGAAAGGTAAGTAGCGATGTTTCTTGTGTTCGTTGACGAATGCGGTTACCAGAAGAACTGGAAGCTACAGAAAAGCATTAGGCAACAGCCCTTGCATGTCGTAGCGGCCGTTGCAATAGATTCAAATGACATTGGCCAAATGTATGAAACGATGCGCAGTGAGGTCAAAAAACTCAAGCTGCCGAAAACCAATGCGGATGCCCTTGGCAAGGGTGAAGAAATCAAGGCATCTTCGATAGATAGAGGAAAAGGGTTTTGGGGCAAAAATCAGCAATTACGAGATGAAGTGCGACGCATTTACTTGGGTCATTCGCAGGTTACGTATTTCGTGGTGTGCATAGATAAGGTTCGTCACCTGAAAACATACTCAACCCCCGATGATCCCGCAGACCTCGGTCTGAAGCTTGTATTGGAGCGAATTCAGGGGTTTGTTGGGGAGAAAAGACAAAAAGCCCTAGTGCTGATCGATAGCAACAAACGGGAAGAAGCGGCGCAACGGAGTAAACTATTCCAGCTCATTCGTATGGGATCAACTGGATTTGCTGTAAGCCGATTTTACGGCACCTTCTACAAGTGGAATCTACAGATGAGAGACTTGTTAGAGGTCCACTTCGGTGACAGCAAATACTCCCTTGGGCTGCAGATAGCCGACTTTCTAGCAAGACATACGTATTCCTGGTGGAAAAACGGCAAGCAACAGAATTATCCGGGCTGGTGCTTCATCGAGCCGAGATTGTGTAAGCACCCAAATCATCAAGGGTGGGGTTACAAGGAATTTCCCTGACGGAGGATGTATGACCGACGTACCCTACAAACTTCCCGCCGGCTGGTGCTGGGTGCGGCTGGGTGAGGTGGCGAAGCGGGAAGCCGTCCTCCTCAAGCCGAGTGATCATCCGTCCAGGCGATTCACGTATCTCGGAATGGAGCACGTCGCAGCCGGACAATGGGATGAGCCGCAAGCAGTCGAGGTCAACGGGGACGAGATCAAAAGCCAGGTTGTGGCCTTTCGTCCAGGTCTTGTCCTTTACGGTAAGCTTCGCCCCTATCTAAATAAGGTCGTCGTTCCTCGCTCGACCGGGGTAGCTTCAACGGAATTCGTGCCCATTGCTCCCCTTCCCGATGTGCTTCTCCCTGAATATCTTGGGGCATTCCTCCGCACGCCATATTTCGTGGCCTATGCTGCGAGGAACACAACGGGCAGTCGGCAACCGAGGACGCGTTTGGACGCCCTATGGAATGCGCCCATCCCCCTCCCACCCCTTCCAGAACAGCGCCGCATCGTGGCGCGGGTTGAGGAGCTGATGGCCCGGGTGCGGGAGGCCCGCCGCCTACGGGAGGAGGCCCGCACCGAGGCCGAGCGCCTCTGGCAGTCCGTCCTCGCCGAAACCTTCCCCCGCCCCGGCTCCGACCTCCCCGAAGGCTGGCGGTGGGTGCGGTTGGGGGAGGTGTGTGAACACTTCCGGGAATCAATTGACCCGAGGCGCTATCCAGCGCGGTCTTTCTGGCTTTACAGCATTCCCGCTTACGACGAGGAACGACAGCCGGTGGAGGCCAAGGGGTCAGAGATTGGTAGCGCGAAACTTCGAGTTTCCGTGGGGGTGTGTCTCTTTTCAAAGCTGAATCCGCGAATCCCTAGGGTATGGGTTTTGGAGACAGTTCCAGATACCGGCACTCCAGTTGCATCCACAGAGTTTATGCCCTTGGTACCGCACACAAGCGTTCTGGATATTAAGTACTTGGGGCAGGTGCTTC
>WFUY01000395.1 GCA_015484715.1 Thermoflexales bacterium
GCACACCATCCCGGTGGCTCCACGTCGGGAGCCCAGTTGGGCCTCCCTCGCCTTCCCGTGACCGCCTGGTGTCCACTGGGTTCCTCCGATTGGCATCAATGCAGGTTGTGTCAACGTTCCTTGCCGACCTCCTCGTCGGCAGTTTCATTCTATCAAAAGTGAATTCGTCTGTCTACTGTAAATCTTGCCAGGTTCGACCTTGGTGGATGGGACACGGATGGACGCGGATTTGACGGATCGGCACGGACCTCTTCCAGGAAATCCGTGCTCCTCTGTTCCATCCGTGTCATCCGTGGTCCAACGGGCTGAAAGAACGACGGCGGACCAAGGACTGAGGATCGAGGACTTGTGTTCCTCCCTGCCAAGGTGACGACGACCCATTTGCCTCTTTCTCCCACCCTGTGCTATAATCTCCTCGCGCTCTGCGCCGAATCCCAGGCCCTTTCCCAGCGGATCCCAAGGAGAGAACTCCGATGACCAACTCCCAACAGCCTCCCGCCGAGGCCGTGCGCGTGGACGTCGTCGTCCCCGTGCTCAACGAGGAAAAGGAGCTGGAACCCAACATCACCACCCTGCGGGCCTACCTGAAGGAACACTGCCCCTACCGCTGGCGCATCGTCATCGCCGACAACGGCTCGACCGACCGAACGCCGGAGATCGCCAAGATGCTGGAAGCCCGCTGGCCGGGTGAGGTCACCCACTTCCGGCTGGAAGAGCGAGGGCGGGGGCGGGCCCTGCGCCACGCCTGGCTGGCTTCCGACGCCGACATCGTCAGCTACATGGACGTGGACCTCTCCACCAACCTGAACGCCTTCATGCCCCTCATCGAGCCCCTGGTGCGGGGCGAGTACCAGGTGGCCATCGGCTCCCGGCTCAAGAAGGGCGCCCGCGTGACCCGCCAGTGGAAGCGGGAGATCATCTCCCGCGCCTACAACCTCCTCATCAAGCTCCTCTTCCCCCGTCGCCGCTTCTCCGATGCCCAGTGCGGCTTCAAAGCCCTCACCCGTGAGGCGGTCCAGAAGCTGGTCCCTCGGGTCCGGGACCAGGGCTGGTTCTTCGATTCGGAACTGCTCCTCCTGGCCGAGAAGGAGGGCTACCGCATCCACGAGGTGCCGGTGGAGTGGATCGAGGACCTGGACACCCGGGTGAAGATCATCCCCACCGCCTGGGAGGACGTGAAGGGGCTGATCCGGGTGCGATTGGGGTTGTGACGATGGGCGACCGAGCCGAGGGAACCCGCCTGACCCACCTGGACGAAGCCGGCCGGGCTCGGATGGTGGACGTGGGGGCCAAGCCCGACACCGAACGGGTGGCGGTGGCGAAGGGGGCCGTCCGTATGCAGCCGTCCACCCTGGCCCTCATCCGCGAGGGGGCGATCAAGAAGGGGGACGTCCTCACGGTGGCCCAGTTGGCCGGCATCATGGCCGCCAAGCGCACCGCCGAGCTGATCCCTCTCTGCCACCCGCTCCCCCTCACCCACGTCGAGGTGGAGTGCACGCTGAACGAGGCGGAGAGCCGGGTGGAGATCACGGCCACGGCCCGCACGGTGGGCAAGACGGGCGTGGAGATGGAAGCCCTCACCGCCGTCGCCGTCGCCGCCCTCACCATCTACGACATGGCCAAGGCGGTAGACCGAGGGATGCGGCTGACCGACATCCGGCTGGTGGAGAAGCGAGGAGGCCGCTCCGGCCACCTGATCCTGGAGCCGGGGGGGGAGAGAGGCACCGAGGGATGGGAAGGCACCGAGGGCCGAGGCACCGAGGGCCGAGGCGCCGAGGGCCGAGGCACCGAGGACTGAGGACTGAGGACTGAGGACCAAGGACCAAGGACTAGGACCAAGGAGGAGGAATGCCTGCTATCCAGGTCAAGCTCTTCGCCACGATGCGGGACCGGCTGAAGACGCCCCAGCTCACCGTGGAGCTACCGGCCTCTCAGATCACCGTCTCCGAACTGCTGGAGATGCTGACGGAGACCTACCCCGAGATGGCCCCGATGCTGCCGACGCTGGTGGTGGCCGTGAACAAGGAGTTCGCCTTCGACGACACGCCGATCCGGGCCGGGGACGAGGTGGCCCTCTTCCCGCCGGTCAGCGGGGGGGCAGGGACGGACGGCCCCACCCTGCTCCAGGTCACCACCGATCCCCTGGACCTGGATGAGTTGGTGGCCCGGATCAGCCGGCCGACGACAGGGGCCGTCGTCGCCTTCGTGGGGACGGTGCGGGGGCGGACGGGCGAGCGGGAGGTGACGGCGCTGCACTACGAAGCCTACACGGCGATGGCCGAGGCCAAGCTGCGCCAGGTGGCCGACGAGATCCGTGCCCGCTGGCCCGCCGTCGAGGGGATCGCCCTGGTGCAGCGGGTGGGCCGGCTCCACGTGGGCGACGTGACCGTCTGTGTCGCCGTCTCGGCCGGCCATCGGAACCAGGGGGTCTTCGAGGCGGCCCGCTACGGCATTGATCGTCTCAAGGAGATCGTGCCCATCTGGAA
>WFUY01000396.1 GCA_015484715.1 Thermoflexales bacterium
ACATTGGAGAGGTCCGCGACGCTTCCGTCTCCATCGGTGATGTCGCCGGCCGGGACATCCACAAGACGACGTCGCCGGCCGGGACGGTGTCGCCTCCCACCGGTCGCCTGGCCGACCTGGAGGATCTTATCCGTGAGGTCTACGGCCTGCTGCGGGAGTACGAGGAGGTTCTCATCCTCACCGATGATCCGAAGGAACGGCTGCGGGCGCGCCGGCGCATTGAGGAACAGCGCACCCTCCTCCGGCGCTACCTATCGGAGTACCGGCAGCTGGCCCAGCGGTTGGGCCGACCCGTTCCGCCGGAGATCCAGGAGATGCTGTCCCTATGGTAGACCAGAGCTACTTCGACCGGGTGCTCAAGATTCTGGCCCGCAACCACGCCGACGCCTTCCTGCGGCTCGCCTTCCCTCACCGCCCTGTCCGCCTGCCCGGCACCGTCGAGAACGTCGAGATTGACCTGCCCGCCCAGCGGGTGGACTTCGTCCACCAGATTGAGGACGAGGGGACCGAAAAGCTCCTCCATCTGGAGTTCCAGACCCGCCACGAGCCGGACCTCCCCCGGCGGCTCTTCGTCTACTCCGGGGCCCTCACCCGCCGCTTCGACCAGGAGGTGCTGACCTTGGTGCTCTACCTGGAGCGGCGCCACCGGGTGCCGCCGGGGGTGTACGAGACCCGGCTGGGGGGCGAGGTGGTCAACCGCTTTCGGTATCCGACGGTGGGGCTGTGGGAGCACGAGGGTCGGATACGGAGCGGGGAGTTGCGGGCCTTGGCTCCGCTGCTGGTGGTGGTGGCCGAGGAGCGAGACGAGGGAGTGTTGGCGGAGGAGCGGCGGCTGATCCTGGAGGAGCGGGATGAGCGGCGGCGGGCGGAGTTGCTGGCGGCGGCGGTGACGGTGGCGAGCCGTTACTTTGAGCGAGACTTTCTGTGGGATTTCTTCCGAGAGGAGGTGGAGATGATGCGCGAAGCGAGTTTCATTGAAGAATGGATCGAGGAAGGCATCCGCAAGGGTGAAGAACGAGGGATACAACGCGGTCTCCAGAAAGGTCTCTTGCAGGCCCGGCGGGAGGACATCATGGACCTCCTACTGATCCGCCTTGACCTCTCCTACCGGCAGATCAAGACGCTGGAAGATCACCTAAAGCGGATCGAGGACCCAGAGGCATTGCGAGAAGCAGTGGGGATGGCTGCTCAGGCCGAGAGCTTGGAGGCTTTCCTGGAACAGTTGGAAGCCCTGGAGAAGAGGACCGCGATCGAGGAGAAGACGCGATGATTGTGGCACGGCTGCTCAGTCTGCTGGGGTTTGTCTTCTTCATCCTCTTAGTCGGGTACATCCTGTACACCTTCTCGGAGCGCCGACGGAACCCCCGTGTCCGCTTCCGGCTCTCCGTCATCCTGACCCTGCTGGTCCTGGCCTTGCTCTCCAATGCCATCGGGGCCAGCGTCGTGGTCATTGACGCTGGCGAGGTGGGGGTCGTCTTCAACGCCATCACCGGTCTCCAGGATACCCCGCTGATGCCGGGGATGCACATCCTCATCCCCTACATCAACGAGGTCTACCGCTACTCTACCCGCGAGCAGGTCTACACGATGACTAAGACCTATGCCGAGGGGGAAGTGCTGGGCGACGATTCCCTCTGGTCGCCCACGATCGAGGGGCTTCAGGTCGGCATTGACTCCTCCACCCGCTATCGGATCAAGCCGGAGATGGCCCCCTACATCCACAACAACTTCCGCTACGACTACAGAGAGATCCTCATCCGGCCCAGCATCCGTTCCATCGTCCGGCACTACGTTTCCCAGCACACGGTGGCGGAGATCTACGGCCCCAAGCGGGCGGAGATCCAGGAGGCAATCACCGAAGCCCTGCGCGAGCGATTTGAGCCGGAGGGGTTCGAACTCCTCTCCTTCGACATCCGCAACGTGAACTTCACCGATGAATACGCCAAGGCCATCGAGCAGAAGCAGATCGCCCAGCAGCAGGCCGAGCAGATGGAGTATGTGCTCCAGCGAGAGCAACAGGAAGCGGAACGGAAGCGGGTCGAGGCTGAAGGCCTCCGAGATGCAGCCATCACCCAGGCGGAGGGGGAAGCGAGAGCCGTGAAGATCCGCGCCCAGGCTGAGGCCGAGGCGCTGGCGTTGATCAACGAGGTTCTGTCCAAGAACCCCCAACTGCTGCAGTACAAGTACATCGAGAAGCTGGCTCCCAACGTTACGATTATGCTGCTGCCGGCCAACAGCCCATACCTCTTCGATCTGCAATCCCTCATCGGCCAGGCAGAGCAAGGGCGGTCTGTAACGCCCTCCTCCCCCTCTTCGGAGATGCCGGGGGGGAGTACGCCGTGATCGCTCGCTCCATTGCAGTGTCCTCCCGCAGGTCACGTGGTGCCCGGCGACAGCAACGGCCCACCGGAAACTGGCCGTGACGCACTTCAGGCCGTGGGGGGAACCTGCGGGAGGATCCCTAGACCAACTTTCTCGGTTGACTTCCCTCGAGAATCTGGCATAATACGTTGGGGCTCTTCGGAGCGCGACGTCTCAGAAACCCGGTTGGGCGCTCTGCAAGCAAGGCAGGGTTGGCTGCCAGGGCTTTCTGGAGCCAAAGGGATCCCTCTTGCAGGAAACAGCCGGGTTTCTTTGCTTCAGAAGTGGAGCGGTCTGTGGAAGCAGTGGTGATAGACGAGATCCTGACTGAGGTGCGGGAGGCGTTGGCCCGGGATGACTGGGACCGAGCCGTCTCCCTCATCGAAGCCTTGCGCCCGGCCGACCAGGCTGACCTCTTCAGCGACCTGGAGCCTCAGGAGCAGGACGAGCTGCTCCCCCACCTGGATGTCGAGGATTCCGCCGACATTCTGGAGGAGATGGACGAGGAGGAGGCCGCTGAGGTGGCATCTCGCCTGGAGATGGACGATCTGGTCCGCATCCTAGACGAGATGGAGCCGGACGAGGCTGCTGACCTGCTGGGGGACATCCGGCCTGAGCAGGCGGTCAGGGCATTGGAGGCTATGACCGATGCCGACGAGGTCCGCCTCCTAATGGCCCACGAGGACGAGAGCGCCGGCGGGCTGATGACCCCAGCGCCGGTCGTGCTGCACCGAGACATGACCGTCGAAGAGGCGATCACCCACCTGCGCCGCGCCGCTCCCGACACCGAGACCGTCTACTACCTTTTCGTCGTGGACGACGACAACCGCCTGGTGGGGGTCGTCTCCCTGCGCCAGCTCGTCATCGCCGAGCCGGAGACCCCCATCGAGGTGATCATGGACCCGGACGTGATCTACGTCCAGGCCGGCACCGACCAGGAGGAGTGTGCCCGGCTGATGTCCCGCTACGACCTGCTGGCCCTGCCGGTCACCGATGCCCAGGGTCACCTCCTGGGCCTCATCACCCACGACGACCTGGTCGAGGTGCTGGAAGAAGAGGCGACCGAGGACATCTACCGTCTGGGTGGTGTGCCCGAAGAGGAGGATGTGGATGCGCCCCCCTGGGAGTCGCTGCGCACCCGGCTGCCCTGGCTGGTTCTGAACATCGCTACCGCTCTGATCTCCGCCACCGTCCTCAGCCTCTTCGAGGGCACCATCGCCCAGGTCGCCGCCTTGGCCGCCTTCTTCCCCATCGTGGCCGGAGTCAGCGGCAGCGCCGGCACCCAGACGCTGACCGTCATCGTGCGCAGCCTGGCCCTGGGGGAGGTGGAACCCCGCCGGGGACTGCGGGTCCTGGCCAAGGAGGTCGGCATCGGCATCGTCAACGGCATCGCTTTGGGCCTGCTGGTCGCCCTCATCGCTGCCATCTGGAAGGGGATGCCAGCCCTGGGGCTCATCGTGGGCATTGCGATGCTCCTCAACCTGATCGCCGCTGGTCTGGCTGGAGTCCTGGTCCCTCTCTTCCTCTCCCTGGTGGGCATTGACCCGGCCTTGGCCTCCCCCATCCTGGTCACCACGACGACCGACACTTGCGGCTACTTCATCTACTTAGGTTTGGCTACCATAGCCCTGAAAGGGTTGCTGTGACACACCTTTCTCGCACGCCTCGCCTTCCACCCCCGGTTCTCATCACCCGCCCTGCCCAACTGGCCCTGTTGATGGCCGCCCTACGAGAGCAGCCAGCCATCGCTGTGGACACCGAGTCCAACAGCCTCCACGCTTACCAGGAACAGGTCTGCCTCATCCAATTTTCCACACCCCAGGCCGACTACTTGGTGGATCCGCTGGCCGACCTAGACCTCTCCCCCTTGGGAGAGCTCTTCGCCAATCCAGCGATCGAGAAGGTCTTCCACGCAGCCGACTACGACATCGCCTGCCTGAAGCGCGACTTTGGCTGGAGCTTCGCCAACCTCTTCGACACCCAATGGGCCGCCCGCATCCTGGGCTGGTCCCAGGTGGGGCTGGCCAGCATCCTCAAGACCCACTTCAACGTTCACGTGAACAAAAAATGGCAGCGGTTCAACTGGGGAGAGCGCCCTCTGCCCAC
>WFUY01000397.1 GCA_015484715.1 Thermoflexales bacterium
GGCCACGGATGGTTTCAAGTTTGTCATCGGCGAGCGCAATAAGGGTCTTCCCTCGCAAAGCGCCCTCTCGGCGCAGCAGCTGCTCACGTCGGATAAGCCCTGCCGCTTCCAAAGCCTCCAGGTCGTCATAGAGCTCCTTGGCGAAAGGACCGTACTTGTAGGGCACGAAGTCGTACCACCCGCCGGGGAGGTAGGCCAGACGGGCCTCGGTGGCCAAGGGCAATTCGCGTTAATGACGTATTTCATTCCCGCCTTGTTCAACTTCTGTAATAAGCACCAGGTCGGTAATGTCGGCATAGTCGCTGGCATTGTGGCTGATGAGCGGGCAGTCATACCGCAACGCACAGGCCGCGATCCAGGCATCCTCGGCTGAGATCTGGTGGCCCTTTCTCTGCCGTTCCGCGCGAATGCGTGCCCAATAGCGACACACCGAATCATCGTACGGGAGAACGACGAAGTTGCGCAGCCATTCTTCCAAGCGTGTACGACGTGCCTGGCCCCAGTTCCGCACTTCCGCCCATTGATACAGCTCAGCCACTGTCTGGAACGAGAGGCATAGGGTCTTCCCTTCCAAATGGGGACGATAGGCCTCTGCCCGGCTATCCCGCTTGAAGAGAAATGAGCAGACATCTGTATCTAGCACAGCAAGCGGCATCGCCCCAGCTCCCTTAATTCTTCTCTAGTCCTTCGCGGCGCCAGCGGCGGACTGTTTCAATAAACTCGTCTACGGACTCGTCTTCTGGCCAGAAATCACCCCAGAGATCGTCCAGGCTCTGTACTGGTTGTACCCCTTGCTCTTCCGCAAGTGTGACAACATCGTAACCGGTCCAGAACAGTCCTGGCTCGGCAACAGCCCTGCTCTTGGCTGAGATTTCTTTCTCTTCGTCCCAATCCAATATCTCCAGGTCGCGAATCTCTATCTTGCGGACCTTGCCAGTCAGCGGGTCAATCTCGGCCGGGCCTCGAATGCGAACGTAATGGCGTAGGGCATTGATGATCTCTTCTGCCATAGCCTCATCAAAAGAGCAGTGGATAGGGGGCTCAGCAGGTGGATGGAGACGACAACGTAGGCCGGTTTCCCTCAAGTCCGCCATGAGCAATCTGCCTTCGCGCACAATCTGATCCTCTAATGGCCCCTCGATGCGTTCAACGAGGCGCCGATGGAGAGCATAATCGTGTACAACACGACGCTGTACTCTGGACGTATGCAGGTCGAAAATCAACCGCTCGATTCCGTGGTCGAAGAGGCGTCCCAGGTCGCGTAGGGCAATCAGCACTCCCAGATCATAGCCCATGGGCAGTTCAGGCTCCGGGCCGCACACTACCTCAAGTCCCTCTATGAGGTGCTCCAGGGCTTGTTCTCCCAAGTCAAGGCCAGGAAGCGCCGGCTGGGTACGCCGTAGGTCCATTGCCAGGCTAAAACTGCCTTTCTGCAGTGCGATCACATCCAGGGCGCAGGCCTGACGGATGTTGACCGGTGGTTGTCCTCGGCGGACGCTGACCTGACCGGAGAGTACACGGGCCGTGCGTTCCAAAGCGCTCTGAAACTGGCGGCCAAAATGAACCAGATCCCTGAGTGCTATCCGCCCCCCTTCCACTGCTGGTCCTTCCAAGCGCACGGTAAGAATTGGACCGTTCACGCTTCCACCTCCTTGTCAGTCCCTCTGGACCCTGTCCTCGGGGGCCACAACTCAATTGTACCGTTAAACGCTCACCATCGCCAATAGCTCTTCCAACCCCTGCAAAATCTCCGTAGCCTCGTCCTTATTTGCATTAACGCAAATAAGCGCACCGCTTATTCGCATTTTCGGCCCAAAATGCGAATAAGCAGCCTACCCTCCCGCAGGTCACCGGTCGAGGGCGCTTTTAGCACCTGCAGGAGGGTGAACGGTTACGAAGATTTTACCCGATTTGGCTTTCCGGTGCAAGGAGGTTGCCCGCTTCGGAGGAGCAGGGTATAATCCAGCCGCCTTCGCCCTCCAACCCTTCAGAGAGCCCTATGAGCCCGTCGAATCCGTCCCGTCCTGCCTCCAAGATCGCCGGCATCCGTCCTCTGCTGACGGCCATCATCCCGCTTCTGCCCACCCTGGCCATCGCCCTTCTGCTCTTCGTCCTCCCCCTGACCCTCTTCGGGCCGGTGAGCCTGGGCGGGCGCTCGCTGCTCCCCACCGACAACCTCTTCACCTTCGAGCCCTACCGCTCGGCGGCGGCCTCCCTGGGCGTGGAACGCCCCCACAACGGCCTCCTCTCCGACCTGATCCTGGAGAACTACGCCTGGAAGCGGTTCATCGTCCAGGCCCTCCGACAGGGCCAGCTCCCCCTCTGGAACCCCTACCTCTTCGCCGGCGCCCCCTTCCTGGCCAACGGCCAGCACTCGGCCCTCTACCCGCTGAGCGCCATCTTCTACCTGATCCCCCTCTGGCGGGCCTACGGCCTCTTCACCGTGATCCAACTGGGGCTGGCCGGCCTCTGGGCTTACCTCTTCGCCCGCACCCTGGGGATGGGCCGGCTGGGGGCGCTGGTGACGGCCATCGCCTACGAACTGAGCGGCTTTATGCTGGCCCGCGTCGTCTTCCCGATGATCATCGCCGGGGCCGCCTGGCTCCCCCTCATCCTGGCCATGGTCGAGCGGATCGTGCGCCGACGGCCGCTGGCCGGACGGCCGGCCTCCCTCCCCTGGGCGGTGATCGGGGCCATCGCCCTGGGCTGCCAGGTCCTGGCCGGCCACATCGAAATCCTCTACTACACGCTGCTCATCACCGCCTTCTACGCCGCCTGGCGGACGGTGGACGAAGGGGCCGGGGAAGGGGGATCGGCCCGGTGGTGGGTCGCCTTCGTCGGCCAACGGGCCGCCTGGATCGGCCTGATGGTGGGGCTGGGGCTGATGCTGGGGGCCGTCCAGCTCCTCCCCCTCTACGAAGTCGTCCGCCACAACTTCCGGGAGGGAACGGCCACCCTGGCCCAGGTGCGGGGCTGGGCCTACCCCTGGCGGCGGCTCCTCGCCTTCCTGGTGCCCAACTTCTTCGGCAACCCGGCCCACTACAGCTACCTGGACCTCTTCAGCGGCCAGGTGGTCCGGCGGACGGAGCCCATCTACTGGGGCATCAAGAACTTCGTCGAGGGCGGGGCCTACCTGGGGCTGCTGACTCTCTTCCTGGCGCTCCTGGGCGTCCGGGGGAGACGGGTGGCCCCCTTCGTCGTCCTGGCCCTCCTCTCCCTCAGCTTCATCTTCGGCACCCCCCTCTACGCCCTCATCTACGTTCTGCCGGGGATGAGCCAGATCCACTCCCCCTTCCGCTGGACGATGGCGCTGACGTTGAGCGTGGCCGTCCTGGCCGGCTTCGGGGCCCAGCACCTCCAGCGCACCCGCCCCTACGAGA
>WFUY01000398.1 GCA_015484715.1 Thermoflexales bacterium
TGAGGGCTCCCTGTCCGGTGTTGCGCACGGTGATCTCGGCGGTGGCGACCTGGCCCTGGGGGATGGAACCGAAGTCGTGACGGGTGGTGTCTACGGCGATATCGGGTTGTCCACGGGCGCAGGCGGCGAGGAGGAGCAGGGAAAACAGGCCGCCGATGAGCAGGGTTTTTTGCATAGCCATTCCCTCTCGTTGGTGGATTTGACGGTCATTGCTTCAATCCCCGGTCGGATTCCCAAGGGAAGCGTCCGACCGGCGGGCTCTACTCTGCCCCAGACCCCTGGGGGGCGTGACCGGCAGGTGGTTCCTGGGGAGCCGGTGGGGGGAAGCGACGGCGGTAGAGGTAGCCGATGGCCCCCAGCATCACTCCCAACGCGATGACCTGGACGGTCCGCACGCCGTTGGCCATCAGGGGGGCGTCGGCCCGGAAGGCCTCTAGGAAGAGGCGGGCACCGGCGTAGAGGGCCGCGAACAGGGTGAAGCGGTAGCCCTGGAAGGGGCTGCGCTTCACTCCCCACCAGAGGACCCCCAGGATGATCAGCAGCGCTGCCATCTCGTAGAGCTGGACCGGGTGGCGGACCTCGTCCCACAGGTGGACACCCCAAGGGAGCGTTGTCGGCTCCCCGAAGCCCCTACCGTCGAGGAAGGCTCCCAGCCGTTCCAGGGCCAGGGCCAGGGCCGCTCCCGGTGCGAGGGCATCCAGCGTGGCCCCCACGGGCAGCCGGCGGCGGCTGCCGTAGGCGATGGCGGTCACCGCACCAATGAGCGCCCCCTCCGACCAGGCCAGCGCCGTTGGCGTCGGTGAGAGGGCCGAGAGGAGGGCGTCCTGGTAGACGGACCAGTAGCGGAGGACGTAGGCCAGCCGCGCCCCCAGCAGTGTGGCCAGCAGGGCGTAGAAGCCCAAGTTGTAGACGTGGTCTTCATTCAGCCCCAGCCGTCGGGCCTGACGGGCCGCCAGCCACAACCCGGCCCAAGCGGCCAGGAGGAGGATCAGCCCGTAGACCCGGACGGCAGCGCCGAAGAGGTTGAGCGTTGGTGCCATCGTCGGCCTCCAGCTAGCCCTCAGGCTCCTGACGGGCCGTGGTGGTCCCCAGCAGCGCCGTGACTTGACTCTCGATGAAGGGCTCGCTCATCGGTCCGCCGATGGTCACCTCTCGGATGATCCCCTCCCGGTCCACGAAGAAGGTGGTGGGCAGGGCGGTGACCCGGTAGCGGGCGAAGACGCGGCCATCCCGATCCATCAGGATGGGGAAGGTGAGGCCGAACTGAGCGGTGAAGTCGGCCACCCGTCCGTTGCTCTCTTGCTGGTTGACGGCCAGGATGGTCAGGCCCTGGTCCCGATACCGTTCGTAGACCTTCTGGAGGGCCGGCATCTCCGCGCGGCAGGGCGGACACCAGGTGGCCCAGAAGTTGATGATCACCGCTTGGCCCCGCAGGTCGGAGAGGGCGATCGTCTGCCCTTCCAACGTCTCCAGTGAGAGGTCCGGGGCCGGGAAGCCCCGTTGGGGCTGGGGAGGACGGTCGTGGCGGGTGGTGATCTCCTCCCTAGGCACCCGGCTGAGGGCGATCCAGGCCAGGCCCGCGACCAGGAGCAGGGCCATCAGCCCCCGCCAGGTGGTCCGGTTGTCCCAGTCCGGCAGCTTGCGTTCCAACGTGTTCCTCTCCTCCGACCTTGGCTGACCTTGGCTGACCTTGGCTAGATCTTGGCTACGATCAACTTGAAGATCCCCCCCATGCCAACGTCTTCCACCCGTTCCAAGGTAAGCCCCGCTCGTCGCACGTTCTCCACCGTCTCCCGGTTGATGTGAGGCCCCATCAGCCGGGCGACGAGCGGATCGAGCAGATCCATCAGCCGCCCCAGGAGGGGGTGTTCTGCCCGCACGTGTTCCAGCAGCACGATCCGACCTCCCGGCCTGACCACGCGGGCCATCTCCCGCAGTCCCCGCACCGGGTCGGGCACGGAGCAGAAGACGAAGGTGGCGACGGCGCTGTCGAAGGTGTCATCGGGGAAGTCTAGGACCTGGGCGTCCATCTGCAAGAGGGCCACCGAGAGGCCCATCCTTTCGGCCCGGCGTCGGGCGCGGAGCAGCATCTTCTCGCTCAGGTCCACGCCGGTCACCTGGACCCCCGGAGGGTAGTAGGGCATATTCTTACCGGTTCCCACGCCGACCTCCAGCACCTTCGGCCCTTCCACGAGGGACCAGACGCGCTGTCGCCAGTTCCGGTAGCGACGTTCGGCCAACGTCTCCATGAAATCATAGAGCGGCGCGATGCGGTTGTAACGCGCTCGCGTCGCCATAGTCTCTTTCACGTTGATGTTCAGCACCACTCACACACCTCCCGAGGGGATTACGACGGTCAACATCAGCACTCCCAGACCAATCATCATCAGACCAAACCAGAGCCGCAGGGCCAAGGCGTGCTCCCGTTCCCAGGCTGCCCACCGCTTGGCGGTGACCCGGTTGCCGACGGCCAGCAGGATCACGACCAGCGGAAGGACGAAGAGAAGGTTGTACAGCGTCAGGTAGGCCAGCCCCCAGGCCATCGTCGTCTTGGCGTTCAGCAGCGTGATGATGCTGACGTAGACGCCGCCGGAGCAGGGAAAGGTGCAGAGTCCGACGATGAGGCCCACCCCGATGGTGGCCGGTACGGTCGCTACCTTCAGGAGCTGGTTGACCTTCTTGTGGGCGACGGCCGGCATGTGCAGCTTGATGGGGAAGCGGGGCCACCGGTACTCGATCAGGTTCAGCACCCCCAGCCCGATGAGCAGGTAGCTGCCGATGCGGGCGACGAAGTGGGGGTCGTCGCTCAGCCGGACCGTGCTCAGGATGCCGAGGCCGATGGCAAAGTAGACGAGGAAGATCATGGCCACGTAGATGGCCCCCAGCTTCAGGACCTGGCCCCGGCTCTTGCGCAGGGTGAAGAGGAAGGCGAGCAGCAGGAGGATGACGGCGAAGGCGCAGGGGTTGACGCTGTCCAACAGGCCCGTGACGACGACGGCCGGCAGCAGCGTGGCCAGGTTGGCCTCGGCGGGGTCCAGCAGCGATTGGCTGGGGGTGGGGGGCAGCAGCGGGATCGCCTCGTCCAACGGCGTGTTGATGGGGAAGCTCAGCATCTCGCCGGTGAAGGACCAGAGGCGGTACTCTTCGGGCTGGCCGTGCATCTTGGGCTGCTGGATGACCAGCTTGCGGGGCAGGTCGTCGCGGGCCAGCAACTCCTCCAGCAGCGGGCCGGGCACGTGGCCCAGCACGACCAGGAAGCCGCCGTCGGGACGGGGGACGAAGGCGTAGAGGGAGTCGGCGATCCGACGCGGCAGCCCGACCGCTCTGGCCTGGTCGGCCAGCAACTGGCGACCACCGGGACGGGTGAAGTCGTGGATGACCGGCTCTGCGGTGACGCCACCGGCCTGGAGGGCCGGCACCCTGTCTCTTATACACA
>WFUY01000399.1 GCA_015484715.1 Thermoflexales bacterium
GACAAAGGGCAGGAACACCCGCTGTAGTGGCCGTAATGAAGATGGTAGACAGTCCACTTGGGATCTCCCCTTCTCTTCGCTCCCGATGCTCGCTTACATCAGGGGAAAAAGGGGAAAAATAGGCTGCCTCACGGTGAGGCAGCCATCCTCGTCCACCGCTGGCTGGCCCGAAAGCCTGCCCCACGGAAGGCTTGATTCAGCTAGACATCCCTGAAGCGCTTACCCTTCCCCTCCGAAGGAGAGCAACCCCAACCCCAGTTTGGGGGGCCGGGTGCGCTCCGCTTCCTTGCCAAAGCGCAGGATCTCCCCGCCGTCGGTGATCACTTCTACCTCCAGGCCCAGGCTCTGAAGCTCGCGGACCAGGACCCGGAAAGAGGCGGGGATTCCCGGCTCCTCGATGGGCTCGCCCTTGACGATGGCCTCGTAGGTCTTCACTCGCCCCTGCACATCATCCGACTTCACCGTCAGCATCTCCTGCAGGGTGTAAGCCGCGCCGTAGGCCTCCAGCGCCCATACTTCCATCTCGCCGAAGCGCTGGCCACCGAACTGGGCCTTGCCGCCCAGGGGCTGCTGGGTGACCAGGGAGTACGGGCCGGTCGAGCGGGCGTGCACCTTGTCCTCCACCAGATGAGCCAGCTTCATCATCTGGATCACGCCGACGGTCACCGGCTGATCGTAGGGCTCGCCCGTCTTGCCGTCGTAGAGGATCATCTTCCCCACGGTGGGCAGAGGCCAGCCCGTCTCCTTGCTAATCGCTTCCGCCCGGGCCTCGACCTCCTCATCGGGGATGCTGTCCACATCCTCGACGCCCCGGTAGGCCATCCAGAGGCGCAGACAGGCCAGCTTCGCCAGACGGTCCGCCACCTCCCGCTCGGCGAAGGAGCGGGGATCATCCTCGAAGACGAGGAGGGCATCAGGATCGTATCCCTTCTCGCGCAGCCACTCCCGCAGCACCGACCGACGGGCGTAACGTTCGTCAGAGGCAAGGCGACTGGGATCGTAGCCCAGAGGCTCCAGCCAGGCCAGGACGTAGAGCAGGCGGGCCTCGTCGTCGTCCTCCAGAATCTCCGTGTCGAACTCCTGCTCCTTCAGCCAGGCCCAGGCTCGCTCCCTGGCCTCGTACCAAGCCCGGTCAATCATCCACGCCCGGGCCAACTCGGCCTCGATCTCCGACTCCTTGGCCCCGTCGAAGACAGGGGTGATGGCCCGGAAGCCCAGCCGGGAGGCCGCCCAGCCCAGGTGGGTCTCCAGAATCTGCCCGATGTTCATCCGCCCCGGCACCCCCAGGGGGTTCAGGATCAGGTCCACGGGCGTGCCATCCTCCAGGAAAGGCATATCCTCGATGGGCACGACCATAGAGATCACCCCCTTGTTGCCGTGGCGTCCTGCCATCTTGTCCCCGGCGGTGATCTTACGCCGCTGGGCAACGCTCACCCGTACCATTTTCTCCACACCGGCCGGTAGGTCCCGATGGTCATCTCGGGTGAAGACGATCACGTCCACCACCTTGCCCCGCTCACCGTGGGGGAGGCGCAGGCTGGTGTCCTTCACCTCGCGGGCTTTCTCACCAAAGATGGCCCGCAGGAGCTTCTCCTCCGGCGTTAGCTCCTTCTCGCCCTTGGGCGTGATCTTGCCCACCAGGATGTCGTTGGGTCCCACCTCCGCCCCCACACGGATGATCCCGTTCTCGTCCAGGTCCTTGAGGGCCTCTTGCCCCACGTTGGGGATGTCGTAGGTGATCTCCTCCGGCCCCAACTTGGTGTCCCGGGCCTGGACCTCGTGCTTCTCAATGTGGATAGAGGTGAAGAGGTCCTCCCGGACGACCCGCTCGCTGATGAGGATGGCGTCCTCGTAGTTCCCTCCCTCCCAGGAGAGGAAGGCAACCAGCACATTCTGCCCCAGCGCCAGCATCCCGTGGTCGGTGGAGGAGCTATCGGCCAGGACGTCCCCTTTCTTGACCATCTGCCCTTTCACCACGATGGGGCGCTGGTCAATACAGGTGCTCTGGTTAGACCGACGGAACTTCTGGAGCTTGTAAACCTTGTCGCCGGACTCCCCCCGGACGATGATCTGGCTGCTGGTGACGCTGATAACCTGACCATCTTCCTCGGCCAGAACGACCTGGCCGGAGTCCACCGCCGCCGGCCACTCCATCCCTGTTGCCACCAGCGGGGCCTCCGGCTGGATCAGGGGGACGGCCTGCCGCTGCATGTTCGAGCCCATCAGCGCCCGGTTGGCGTCATCGTGCTCCAGAAAGGGGATGAGCGCCGCCGAGATGCCCACGATCTGACGGGGGGCCACGTCCACGAAGTCCACGTGGGTGGGCCTAGCGAAGATGAACTCCTGGCTCCGCCGGGCGGCGACGATCTCATCCAGGAATTGGCCCCGCTCATCCAACCGGACATTGGCCTGGGCGATGGTGTATTTGTCCTCCTCGTCGGCGGTGAGGTAGACGATCTCCCGGGTCACCACCGGCTCGATAGGGATCTCCCCTTCGAGGGAAAGGCTGGCGATGCGTTGAGCCAGGGCTTCATCCACCACGGTTCCGGCCTCGGCCACCACCTCGCCACTCGACGGGTCCACTACCGGCTCCCGCAGCGTTTTGTTCACCAGACGGTCCACCGCCGTGCTGGGGACGCTATGGATCACCCGCCGGTAGGGGGTCTCGATGAAGCCCAACTCGTTGACCCGGCCATAGGTAGCCAGCCGTCCGATCAGGCCGATGTTGGGCCCCTCGGGCGTCTCGATGGGGCAGATGCGTCCATAGTGGGAATGGTGGACATCCCGGACATCGAAGCCGGCCCGTTCCCGCCGCAGCCCTCCGGGCCCCAGCGCCGAGAGGGTGCGCTTGTGGGTCAACTCCGCCAGGGGGTTGGTCTGGTCCATAAACTGGGAGAGCTGGCTGGAGCCGAAGAACTCCCGAATGGCGGCCACCACCGGTCGGATGTTGATCAACGTCACCGGCGTGAGGCCCTCGGCCTCCCGGATGCTCATCCGCTCCTTGACCACCCGCTCCATCCGGCGCAGCCCGACCCGCATCTTATTCTGGATCAGTTCGCCGACGGTCTTGACCCGCCGGTTGCCCAGGTGGTCAATGTCGTCGGGCTCCTCCAGCCCGTTGTTGATGCGGATCATCCGCTCGATCAGCTTGACCAGGTCGAGCTTGGTGATGGTCCGGCGGGAGAGGGGGATGGCGAGCCCCAGCCGCTGGTTCAGCTTATACCGCCCCACCCGCTCCAGGTCGTAGCGGCGCGGGTCGAAGAGCTGCCCCTCCAGGAACTGGCGGGCGTTGTCCAGCGTGGGAGGGTCGCCGGGGCGCATCCGGCGGTAGAACTCCAGCAGCGCCTCCTCGGCGATGGTCCGCCCATCCCGGGGGTCCCAAGCCGGCTCCTGGTTGATGGTCGTGGGGATGTAGAGATGATCGGAGTCGGTGTCCACGCCCTCGAAGAGGGCCAGCAACTCCTCGTCGGTCCCTTCCACCAGGACACCACTGTCCATCCCATCATCCACCGCCGCCAGGGCCCGCAGGAAGATGGTCACCGGGATCGTGCGCTTCCGGTTGAACTTGATGGTCAGGTAGTCCGACTTGCGGGTCTCGAACTCCATCCAAGCTCCCCGGTCGGGGATGAGCTTGGCCGTTGCCAGGTGGCGACCAGTCGCCCGATCTTCCTCAACGTCGAAGTAGACCCCGGGCGAGCGGATCAACTGGCTGACCACGACCCGCTCGGTGCCGTTGATGATGAAAGTGCCCTGATCGGTCATCAGGGGGAAATCCCCCATAAAGACATCGCTCACCACCTTCTCGCCGGTCTCCCGGTTGTCCAGGAGCACCTTCACGTAAAGGGGAGCGGCGTAGGTCATATCCCGCTCCCGACACTCTTCCACCGTATGCTTAGGTTCTCCAAAATGGTAGTCCAGCTCCATCTCCTTGCTTTCGGGTCGGTTACTGGGGAAGTAGAGACGTAGGTTGCCGTTGAAGCTCTCGATGGGGGAGATCTCATCGAAGAGCTCCCGCAACCCCACCTCCTGGAACCAACGGAAGGAGTCGAGCTGGACCTCAATCAGGCGAGGCAGGTCCAGGATGTCAGGAATACGGGCGTAGGATTTGGCCGGCCAGGGAATACCCATCGCACACCACCTTTGCTCACACAGACTCAGAGGACGGACGATCGTCGTCAAAAGGGTCTCTCTTGGCAGGCGCCCCCGGCGCGACTCGAACGCGCAACCTACGGATTCGAAGTCCGGCGCTCTGTCCCATTGAGCTACGGGGGCTTGTGGCAAGGGTGCAACTCGAACCTGTCAGGCGACCGGCGGTCACCCCCACACCAACCTGAGTGGAAAATCGCCTATCGCTTGCGGCGATAGGCGATCAGGGGTGGGCGGTGGGATTCGAACCCACGATCTTCTGGGCCACAACCAGACGCCTTAACCACTGGGCCACGCCCACCATGCGCGCTTGTATTGTACCACGAAGCGTCCAGGCTGACAAGCGAAATCAAGCCGACGTAACCGTTCACCTTCCCGCAGTTAGGCGCGTTTCCGACGCGAAACCGTGCTTCCAATAGCCCATCGGGGCTGAAAGCGCCCTCGACCGGTGACCTGCAGGAGGGTAGGCTGAATGGATACCCGCCGGCCATTTGACAGAGCCCCAAGAGCGTGGTATCATTGGTTTTCACAACCGCATATCCTGCCCGCAACGCTCTTATCCAGAGAGGTGGAGGGACCGGCCCTGTGAAGCCTCGGCAACCAGTCTGGAGGGCGGAGCTCCCGCGAGGTTCCCCCCCATCCCCCTCTGCCCTCCAGACCCGGTGCCAATTCCGGCAGACGGGACTCTGTCTGGAAGATAAGAGGGAAGTTGCGCACTCGCCCTGCGTCGCTTGCCTCTTCTTCGAGAAGGGGCTTTTTTCGTGTGCCCAACCGGCCCTCTGCCCCCTGGACGGCGAGGGCCGGTCGCTTTGCGGTAGACGGACTCTTGGACGACCCACCCCTACCACTCAATAAGGAGGATCCCTGATATGAGCCGAAATATCGTCGTGTCCGAGGCCTCAGGGCAGTTCATCGAGGAAATGCCCGTCGAGATCGTGGAGCGGAAGGGGATCGGCCACCCAGACAGCCTGTGCGACGGCATCGCCGAGCGGATCTCCGTGGAGTATACCCGCTGGTGCGAGGAGAACCTGGGCACGCCGCTCCACCACAATTTTGACAAAGTCCAACTGGTCGCCGGTGAGGTCGAAGTCGGCTTCGGCGGCGGCCGCGTGCTCAAGCCCATCCGCATCCAGATCGCCGGCCGGGGCACGCCCAGCTTCAACGGACGCCAAGTCCCGATGGACACCATCGCCATCGAGGCTGCCCGCGCCTACCTGGGGGAGACGCTGCGCTACCTGGACCCGGTCGCCCACGTGGTCATTGACTCCTACGCCGGCCGGGGCGCGACCGAACTGATCTACGTCGTCGAGCAGGTGACGGCCAACGACACCAGCTTCGGCGTCGCCCACTGGCCTCGCTCCGACCTGGAGAACCTGGTTTACGAGACGACCAACTACATCAACTACGACCTCATCAACCAGTTCCCCATCGGCGAGGATGTCAAGGTGATGGGCGCCCGGACGGGAGACGAGGTGACGCTGACCGTCGCCATCCCCTTCATCGCTGCCCAGGTCCCCGACCTCACCAGCTACCAGGAGGCCTGGCAAGCGGTCCAGGACGCCGTCCAGACCTTCGCCGAGCAGCACAGCCGCCGGCACGTCCAGGTAGCGGTCAACACCGCCGACGACCTGGAGAGCGGCAACGTCTACCTAACCGTCACCGGCACCTCGGCCGAGAACGGCGATGACGGGGCCGTGGGCCGGGGGAACCGGGTGACCGGCCTCATCACCCCCTTCCGCTCCTCCAGCCTGGAGGCAGCAGCCGGCAAGAACCCCATCTCCCACGTGGGCAAGGTCTACAACGTCCTGGCCCTGCTGGCCGCCCAGGCCATCATCGAGCAGGTCCCCACGGTGAAGGAGGCAACGGTCTACCTGCTCTCCCAGATCGGCGCCCCCCTGGACCAGCCGCTGGTGGCCACCGCCGTCGTCCGCCCGACCCACGGCTCCCTCACCCCCAGCATCCAGGCCGACGTGGCCGCCGTGCTGGACGAGCAGTTGAGCCGAGTCAACGAGGTGCGGACCCGCATCCGCCACGGCGAGGTCCCTCTCTTCTGATGGACGAGCAAGATCGCACGGCCTCCACCGCTATTGGAAAGCCCCTGGGTCTGGTGGGAGGACTGATCTCGCTCCTGGCGCTCCTGGCGGGTTGCGGTCGGTCTCTCCCCCAGCC
>WFUY01000400.1 GCA_015484715.1 Thermoflexales bacterium
CCGCAGGGCCACCTCCCAGGAGACCAAAGTCAGGGGGAGGCCGGCGCGGAAGACGATCCGGGCCGCCTCCCCCTGACTTTGGTCTCCTGGGAGGTGGCCCTGCGGTACAGCTACCTCGATCCCGAGGGCGAAGCGGCAATCCGGGCCTGCGACACCCCTCTGGCCCGCTTCTTCCTCCAGGTCAACCGGATGGCCCGCGCTTTCGACCGGGAGCACTGGGGCGTGCCCGCCAGCTTGCACCCCGACGCCCTCACCATGGCCATCGCCCTGGAACCCGCCCTCATCACCGAGGCACGCCACCTCTACGTGGACGTGGAGACGACGGGAGAGCTGACGCGCGGCATGACGGTGGTAGATCACGCCGGATTGCTCGGCCGGCCGGCCAACGTGCGCGTCGTCTACGCCGCCGACCGGAGCCGGTTTCAGGAAAGATTGCTGGCAACTTTGTGCGGAATGTAACTTGCCCCCCGCTCTAGGCCGTGGTAAACTGGGGACCCTCACATCGTGTGTGGTCTGACCCAATCGCTCCCTACCATCCCAACAGGAGGGCCTATGCTCACGCTACCGGAGAAAGTGCTGTTCGCGCTCGCGGCTCTGGCGACCCTGGTGGCGGCCTGGCGGGCCGTCCGGCGCCTGAGCCGCATCATCGGTCGGGGCCAAGGCCAGGTGGACTGGAACCTGGCCTGGAGACGGTTGGGCATCGCCCTGGCCAAGACCGTCAGTATGGAGCCGGTCTTCCGCTTCCGTTTCTGGCCCAGCCTCTTCCACGCCTTCGTGGCCTGGGGCTTTATGTACTACGTGCTGATCAACACCGGAGACGTGCTCCAGGCCTACCTGCCCGGCTTCCACTTCCTGGGCACCGGCCCGTTGGGCAACCTCTACCGGCTGGGTGGGGACCTGCTCAGCGTGGCCGTGCTGGTGGGGATGGTGGCCTTGACCATCCGCCGCTTCCTCTTCCGACCGGCCGCTCTCTCCACCCGCGAGACCACACTGCTGCACCCCAAGGCCCGCTTCGGCATCCAGCGGGACTCGGCCATCGTCGCCGGCTTCATCATCCTCCACGTCGGCTCCCGCTTCCTGGGCGAATCCTTCGCCATCGCCGCCGAGAGCGCCGACGCCTGGCAGCCCTTCGCCTCGGCCGTCGCCACCTGGTGGCAGGGCTGGCCGTCCTCCTCCCTCACCCTGGCCCGCCACGTCACCTTCTGGCTGGCCCTGGGCTCCATCCTGGCCTTCATCCCCTACTTCCCCTACTCCAAGCACATCCACCTCTTCTTCGCGCCCCTCAACTTCCTCCTCAAGCCGGAGCACCGCTCCATCGGGGAACTGGACAAGCTGGACTTCGAGGATGAGAGCATCGAGCAGTTTGGGGCCACCCGGCTGGAGGACCTGGCCTGGTACCAGATCCAAGATGCCTACGCCTGCATCATGTGCTTCCGCTGCCAGGAAGTCTGCCCGGCCTACAACACCGGCAAGGTGCTCTCCCCCGCTGCCCTGGAGATCAACAAGCGCTACTTCCTGAACTACGAAGGGGACCGCCTGGCCCGAGGGGAGGCCAGCGAGAAGACGCTGCTGGAGTTCGCCATCACCGAAGAGGCCGTCTGGGCCTGCACCGCCTGCGGAGCCTGCGTGGAGGTCTGCCCGGTGGGGAACGACCCGATGCGCGACATCCTGGAGATCCGCCGGGGGCTGGTCCTGATGGAAGGGCAGTTCCCCGACCTGCTGCAGACCGCCTTCCGGGGGATGGAGCGCACCTTCAACCCGTGGAATGTGCCCCCTGCCCAGCGGATGGAGTGGGCCGAGGGGCTGGAGATCCCCACCATCGAGGAGAACCCCACGCCGGACCTGCTCTGGTGGGTGGGGTGTGCCCCGGCGACCGACGTCCGCGCCCGCAAAGTGGCCCGGGCCTTCGCCAAAATCCTCAACGCCGCCGGCGTCAACTACGCCGTCCTGGGCCGACAGGAGCAGTGCACCGGCGACTCGGCCCGGCGGGCGGGCAACGAGTACCTCTTCTACGAGCTGGCGATGGCCAACGTGGAGCTCCTCAACGAGGTGAACCCGCCTCGCATCGTCACCCTCTGCCCCCACTGCCTGCACACCCTCAAGAACGAGTACCCGGCCTTCGGCGGCCACTACGAAGTCATCCACCACACCCAGTTGATCCAAGAGTTGATCGCCGCCGGCCGCCTTCCGCTGGTGGAGGAGGAGAGCGACGCCGGGACGGTCACCTTCCACGATCCCTGCTACCTGGGCCGCCACAACCTCGTCTTCGCCGCCCCCCGCGAGGTGCTGGACCGGAGCCGGGTCCGGCGGGTGGAGATGCCCCACCACAGCGCTTTCTCCTTCTGCTGCGGCGCCGGCGGAGCCCAGATGTGGAAGGAAGAGGAAGCCGGCGATGAACGGGTCAGCATCCGCCGGATGCGCGAGGCCAAGGCCACCGGGGCCGAGACGGTGGCCGTGGGCTGCCCCTTCTGTATGATCATGCTGGAGGACGCGGCAACCCAGATGGAAGGTGCACCGCAGGTCCTGGACGTGGCGGAGATCGTGGCCGCCCGTCTGCGGTGAGGGGCGAGGAGGGCCGTGGCGATCATCTCTTTCCTCTTGCTCTTGGGAGGAGCGGGGCTCCTCTGGGCCGGCATCCAGGCCAGGCGCGTCTGGGTGGACGCGACCCGACGGGGGTACGCCCCTGGCGAGCGGCTGCGCCTGGCCCTGAAAGCGGTCCTGCGCCCTGACAGTTACTGGTGGGATGCCCGCCTGCGGGCGATGTCCGCCGACGAGCGGGCCGCCCTGCTGGAG
>WFUY01000401.1 GCA_015484715.1 Thermoflexales bacterium
AGATGTGTATAAGAGACAGCGGATGGAGAGGTCCACGTAGGCGGTGGTGCCCTCACCCTGGAGGATCACCCGGCGCTCCCCGTCGGGGGGCGGCTCCTCCCGCCGGGGAGGCGGAGGCACTTGGCCGGGAGGGATGGAGCCGAAGAGGGCCTCGATCTGCCCCAGCATCGCCTCGCCGTCGAAGTCCCCCACCGCCACGGCCACGGCGTTGTTGGGCACGTAGTAAGCGCGGTAGTGCCGGTAGAGATCGTCGCGGCTCATCGTCTTCAGGTCGGCCATATCGCCGATCACCATATGGTGGTAGGGGTGCACCCGGAAGGCGATGGCCTGGATCGCCTCGGCCAGCCGGAAGCGGGGGTTGTTCTCCGACCCCTGCCGCTCGGAGATGATCACCGTCCGCTCCGCCTCCACCTCGTCGGGGTCGAAGAGGGCGTTGACCATCCGGTCGGCCTCGATCCGCAGGGCCAGTTCGATCCGGTCGGCCGGCAAGGTGGCGAAGTAGGTCGTCCAGTCAATCCAGGTCATCGCATTGGAGACCCCGCCCTCGCGGGAGATGAGCCGGTCTATGGTGCCCTTGGGGAAGGTGGGCGTGCCCTTGAAAAGCATATGCTCCACCCAGTGGGAGGCCCCCGTCCGACCGGGCACCTCGTTGCGGCTGCCCACCCGATACCAGAGCCAGAAGCTGGCGACAGGGGCCTGGTGGACCTCCCGGAGCACCACCGTCAGCCCGTTCTCCAACTGCCTCTTGACGATTTGAGTTCCATCCATCGGTGCTATCCGTCCTCTGAGTTGCTGAATTCCCAGGGCCCCTCCCGCAGGTTCCCTCTATGGCTGTCGCCGGGCGCCGCGTGACCGGCGGGAGGGGTAGGGTACGCGGTGGCTCAGGCCAACGCCCCTTCGACCACCTTGGCCTCTTCCTGCTCATTGGTGTAGTAGCCCCGTCCAATGCCCCGATACCGGAAGCCCAGAGCCCGCATCCGCGCCGGGTCGTAGATGTTTCGCCCGTCAATGAGCACCGGCTGCCGCATCAGGTCCCGGATGCGTTCCATGTCCAGTTGCTTGAACTCGTTCCAGTCGGTGACGACCACCAGGGCATCGCACCCCTCGGCCATCTCGTAGGGGTTGTCGGCCAGTTGGACGTCGGGGAGCAGCTTGCGGGCGTTGGGCATGGCGACGGGATCGTAGGCCCGGACGATGGCCCCTTCGGAGAGGAGCATCCGGGCGATGGAGAGGGAGGGAGCCTCGCGCATATCGTCGGTGTTGGGCTTGAAGGAGAGGCCCAGCAGGCCGATCACCTTGTTCTTCAGGCTCCCCAGCAACTCGCGCAGCTTGAAGATCACCTTGCGCCGCTGGTACTGGTTGATCTCCATCACAGCGTGGAGAAGCTGGGGGTGCTGCCCGTGGACGGTGGCCATGTACGCAAGCGCCTTAACGTCTTTGGGGAAGCAGGAACCACCATATCCGATCCCGGCGTCGAGGAAATAAGGGCCGATCCGCTTGTCGTAGCCCATCCCGACGGCTACCTCCCGCACGTCGGCACCCAACGCCTCGCAGATGTTGGCGATCTCGTTGATGAAGCTGATGCGGGTGGCCAGGAAGGCGTTAGAGGCGTACTTGATCATCTCCGCCGTGCGCAGGTCGGTGATCATAATGGGCGCCCGCAGGGGCAAGTAGAGCTGGGCCACCTTCTCGGCCGCCTCGCGGTCCAGGGAGCCCAGCACGATGCGGTCGGGGTACATGAAGTCGTTGATGGCCGAACCCTCCCGCAGGAACTCGGGATTGGAGACGACGCTGAAGGGGATCGGCTTGGCCTGGTTCTCCCGGATGATGTCGGCCACCCAGTCGCCCGTGCCCACGGGAACGGTGGACTTGTTGACGATGATCATCGGATGGTCCATCACCTCGGCGATGGAACGGGCGGCCATCCGCACGTAGCGCAGATCGGCCTCCCCATCCACGCCCTCCGGCGTCCCCACGGCGATGAAGACGAACTCCGCCTCCCGCAGCGCCTCCTCGTAGGAGGTGGTGAAGGAGAGCCGGCCTGCTTTGACGTTACGCCGGACCATCTCCTCCAGCCCGGGCTCGTAGATGGGCATGATCCCCCGTTTGAGCCCTTCGATCCTTTCCTCGTTGATGTCCAGACAGACGACCCGATTGCCCAGATCGGCCAGGCACGTCCCGGTCACCAGGCCAACGTAACCGACGCCAACTACGGTGATCTGCTTCATCGTACTATTCCTCCGTAGAACGTAAGGCACAAAACGTAAGACGTAAGGCGTGAAGCGTGAGGTGTGTCCTCTAGATGAGTCCTTATGCGTTGTGCTCCAGCATGCGCCGGACGGCCCGGCGGGCGATCTCCACGGCGAAGTTGGTACCCCGATCCCACGGGTAGACCTGGCTCATGCTGGCGAACCAGAGCCCCTGCAGCGGGGTCTCCAGGTCGGGGATCGCCCGGGAGTGGTTGAGGCCGGGCACCGGCTGGGCGTAGGGCGTGCGGAAGAGCCAGACATCGCGCACCCAATCCGGGCGGAAACGGGGGTTGAAGCGGGGCAGGGCCGGGAGAAACCGCTCCAGCAGCGCCTCCTTGCTCAGGGAGAAGTACTCGTGATCCGGGTCCAGGTAGTCCCCACAGTAGACAATGTGGTCTCCTCCGAAGAAATCGGGGGAGAGGTAATTGGTGTGCTCGACCAGGGAGAGGAAAGGGAAGCCCGCGGCTTTGGGCAAGTTGTGCCAGTAGAAGCCCTGTTCGGAGAGGCGGTGCTTCAGGGCCAAGACCATCACCACGGCCCCCATGGACTTCAGCGCCAGCAGACGGTCCAAGTAGGATGGGGGCAAGGACGGAGCCAGACGGGCCAGCACCGCCGGCGAGGTGGTCACCAAGCACCGGTCGAAATCGGCCTGACCCTCGGGCAGGGAGAGACGCAGCCCTCCCTCCGGTCGGGGCTCGATCCGCTGCACGGGCGTGCGCAGCCGGATGGTCACCCCCTCGGCCCGCAACCAGTCGGCCAGGGCATCCAGAAAAGCCTGGAAGCCTCCCTCGAAGGTGCCCAGGCGGGGGGTGCGGGCCTTCACCCGGGCCCAGAACCAGGCCATGTTGACCTGCCGGTAGTAGGGACCGAACTTGCTGACCAGGAGCGGCTCCCAGACGGTAGCGTAGGCCCGCCGGCCGTACCAGCGGCGCAGCCAACTGTCGGCCGTCTGACGCTCCAGAGGCTGCCAGCGGGGGGTGAGCTTCAGGTAGAGGGTCACCAGGCCGAAACGCACCTTGTCCGGCCAGCCCAGGGCCGGAAAGGCCAGGACCGCCGGGGGCGAGGCGAGGGGGTAGAAGCGCCCCTGGTGGTAGACGACGGTGACCGGGCGGGGGAAGAGGACCTTGTCCCGCCAGCCCAGTTCCTCGATCAGCCCCAGGATGTGGCGGTCGGAGGCGAACCAGTGGTGGTAGTAGCGCTCGACGGACCAGTCCCAGCGGGCGATCTTGAAGCCGGCAGCCAGCCCGCCGACGTAGTCGGCCGCCTCGAAGAGGGTAACCTCACAGCCGGCCCGCACCAGGTCGTAGGCTGCGGCCAGCCCCCCCACGCCCGCGCCAACGACGGCGACCTTCACGGCACCCCCTCCCTGGCCATCTCCGCCTGAACTTGCTTCCAGCTCAGGCTCTCCCGCACCATGTAGATAGCTCCCAGCAGGGTGATGGGGAACCAGAGGGCGACGTGGAGCACCAAGGTGTAGCCGGTCGCCAGCGACCGCTCAACGCCGAAGACCTGGAGGACAGCGATCCCCGGCGTGTCGAAGGTGCCCACGTAGCCCGGTCCCGAGGGAAGCGTCGTCGCCAGATTGACCACCCCGTTCATCAGCATCAGGGCGAAGAAACTCACCTGGAAGGGAAAGGCGTGCATCACGAACCAGTACTTCAGCGTCTCCAAGAGCCAGATCACCACCGACGTGAAGAAGATCATCGCCACATCGCGTCCGCTGCGCAGGCTGCTCAACCCGGTCAGAAAGCGCTCCAGCAGTCCTTGGACGGGCTGCCGGAAGCGGGCAGGCAGGTAGGGGATGAGCAGCCGTGTGGAAAGGCGCTGGACACGCTGGGGCGTGGCGGCCATGGCGAAGAAGAGGAGCAGGGCTCCCAGGAAGAGGCCGCTGGCGATGATGACCAGTTGCCGCAGCCGGACCGGTAGCTCCGGCACGGTGGGCAAGGCCAGGAAGACGAAGAGAAGCATCACCAGCCCATCGAAGATCCGCTCCACCAGGATCGTCGCCAGCGAGGCGCTGACACTGATCCCCTCCCGCTGCTTGAGCACGTAGGCTCGGAGCACCTCACCGGCCCGGGCCGGGTAGATGTTGTTCCCCATATAGCCGATGGTCACCACGGGAAAGAGGGTTCGCAAGGGAATGGGCTTCAGCGTTCGGAGCAGGTAATGCCAGCGCCAGGTGCGAGCCCCTACAGCTCCGAAGTAGACGACCACGCCGGGAACCAGCCAGAGGTAGCGACCCTGCTTCAAGGATGCGCCCACCTTCTCCAGCTCCAGCCCCCGCAGGGCCAGCACCAAGAAGAAGGCGCTGACCAACACGCCGACCCAGAATTGCCAACGTTTCATCCACGACTCCCTTGAGACTGAGGCAGACCCTCTCGCAGGCTCTCCCACAGACCGCGTGACCTGCGGGAGGGTGACGACTTTCATTCTACCACACTTGCTCCAGAAGAGAAAGCGGGCGGGGGCCCTCCCCGCCCGCTGGACCCGCCGCCCTGCCGCGCTATCCCATTGCCATAGGGATCCCGTCGGGGAGCATCACCCCCAACACCTTCTCCACCGCCATCGTGTGGCTGCAGACCCCACGCATCGCAAAGAAATCACAGCCGCAACTCCATTGACCGTGGTTGTAAGAGACGGTGTGCGTGCGATGTGTACCGCGCACCGTAACCGTAAATTGCAAGAACTGGAACCGTTCCGGCTCCTGGGCGTATCGGATCGCCTTCTCGATCTTGCCGATCATCGCAGAGTCCATGGTTTCCTCTCCTGGTTCCCAGACTCACCTCCGGCATACCCTATCGGGGGCCAGAGGACGGAAGAAAAGAGAGACGCCTGTACTCTCCCCCGACGAGAGCCAGCGCGTCTCGGGACCGCAAGGGCTTGATAGGGGTTGCGTGAGCTCAGGACAGGCAAGGTGGCAACTCCCCTCCGCAAACCTGGCACCTTCAGTATACCCTCATCGGGCAGCTTTGTCAACTTGTTCTTTGCGGTGATTACCCACAAGTGAGCGAGAGAGTGGTCCGTAGCAGGCCGTCTACGGATTTCCCACAAATGCACGAATGAGGCGGTCCTCAATTCGTGTATTCGTGCCCCAGTCGTGGATGGCTCGTCTCCCTATCTCCAAAGATATGGGTAATCACCGGGTTCTTTCCGGCCTTGACAGGCGGCGCAGGGTGTGCTATAATGCGGCACATCGTTCCACGACTCGGCACGACCAACCCTTCCGTGGGGGGCAGCGGATGACGGAGAAGCAGGGACCGACGGTCCAGTCGGTCGAGCGGGCCATTGCTATCCTCAAAGCCTTCTCGGTCGAAGAGCCGGAGCTGGGCGTCGGGGAACTCAGCCGGCGTCTCAACCTGCCCAAGAGCACCGTCTTCCGCCTGCTCTCCACGCTGGAGGCCGGGGGCCTCGTGGCCCAGAACCCCAAGACCGGTCAGTACCGCCTGGGGGTGGACCTCATCGGCCTGGCCAACAACGTCATCGCCTACGCCGACGTCCGCCGCGTCGCCCGTCCCCACCTCCGCCGGTTGGCCGACGCCCTGGGCGAGACGGTGAGCCTCAGCATCCTCGACGGCCGCGACGCCGTCAACCTGGAGCAGTTCGTCCCCCCCCGACGGCTGGTGATGCGCGTCGGCTGGGTGGGACGCCGCATGCCGGTCCACACCGTCTCCGTGGGCAAAGCCCTCATCGCCTTCCTGCCTGAGGAGGAACTCTCCCGGCTGCTGGACGGCTCCCTCGAAGCCCTGACCCCCCACACCATCACCGACCCCCAGGTCCTGCGGGACGAACTGGTCCGGGTGCGCGAGCGGGGCTATGCCACCGCCTTCGAGGAGCTGGAGGAAGGGCTCCACGCCATCTCGGCCCCCCTCTACAACCACGAGGGCGAGATTGTGGCCGCTATCAGCGTCTCCGGGCCGGCCTACCGCCTCACCCGCGAGCGCATCGAGGAGATCGCCCCCCAGGTCGTCCAAACCGCCCACCAGATTTCCAAGGAGATGGGATACCGCGATGGACCTTGACCTCACCCCTGCCCAGGAGGAGGTGCGCCGCCTGGCCCGGGAGTTCGCCGAGGCCGAGATCGCGCCGGTGGCCGCCCG
>WFUY01000402.1 GCA_015484715.1 Thermoflexales bacterium
GGGGACGGCCACCACCTCCTGGGCCGCCGTGTCCACCCGGACGACCTCCCAGCCGAAGCGGGTGGTGATCTCCAGCGCCGCGTAGAACCCCTCATCCCGCAGGAAGAGGTGCTCGCGAGACACGGTGCCCTCGACGTACTCGGCCAACGGGCAGGGCGAGTAGAAGGGCACAGGTTCCTTGGAGATCAGGGTGATCCGCGAATCCCGGTCGAACTCCCGGATGACCTCCAAGGCGCTCACCGCCGCCGGGCCGTTGCCAACGATTACGATCTCCATAGCTCAGATCCCCAGGGCCTCTCGCTTCTTGGCGATGTGGGCGACGATGCCGGCCGCGGCCTTCTCCGGGTTGTACTCTACGTAGGCCCGACCTCCGGTGATCTCCTCCAGGTCGTGGGTCAGGACCTGGGTCACCACAGGGCTGCCCAGGATGCGCGGGGCCGGCGCGACGTGGACCATCAGGCCAAGGGCCAGCAGCCAGGAGCCGATGGAGATGGCCTTCTCCTGGACCAGCTCCGGGGCGGAGCCGGCGACCGGCAACTGGCCGATCTTGACGTCGAGCTTGGCCGCCAGCGCTGCCAGCAGGTCCACGATGCGGCTGTTGTCCACGCACGACCCCATGTGCCAGACGGGGGGCAGAGGGGCACCGAGGCCGGCCGCCTCGCCCACGGCGGTGAGCACCGCCTTCAGCCCCTCACCGCAGTACTCCTCCGTGGCGGCCGAGGTGAGGAACCCGGCCTGGGCGCAAATGTGGGCCGTGCAGCCGGTGGTGACGACCAGCACGTTCTCCCGGAGCAGCGCCTTGACCATGCGCTCGGTCATAGCCGTGTCACGGAACTTGAGGCTGGGGCATCCGGCGAAGCCCGCTGCGCCGAAGATCTTCCCCGACACGATGTTGTCAATCACCGGCTTCAAGGGATCGTCGGGGTTGACCTTGGATAGGATTTCCACGATGGTTTCCACGGAGAGGCCCGCCAGCCCCACCGACTTGACGTTGGGGATGTGAACGGGCTTCCCCTTGCGCTTCTTGAAGGCTTCGATGGCCGCCCGCACGATGGCCTGGGCCCGTTCATCGGCGTGCCGAGGCTCGAACTCGATGTGCGTCGCGCCGGGGATGCGCACCATCTCGTCGGTGGTGATGAAGGCGGTGTCGTAGCAGCCGGCCAGGCTGGCCGCCTGGGGCCAGATGCACTGCACGTCCACTACCATCGCATCCACGGCCCCGGTGAGCAGGATCAGCTCCGACTGGAGGTTGTGGGCCGCCATCGGCACGCCGTGGCGCATGGTCAGCTCGTTCCCCGTGCAGCAGACGCCGACCACGTTGATGCGCTCGGCTCCGGCGGCCTTGGCCTCGTCCTCCAGCTTGACGGCCCACTCCAGAACCTTCTCGGAGAGGACGGGGTTGTGGCCGTGGACGGCCAGGTTGACGCTGTTCTCCTCCAGCACGCCCATGTTGGCCTCGACCCTGCGCACCTGGGGCGTGCCGAAGAGCACGTCCTGCAGGTCGGTGGCCAGCGTAAGGCCGGCGTAGCCGTCCACCAGCCCCATGCGCAGGGTGGCCATCAGCAGGCTGGCCGGATCGGCGTCGTTCCCCATCGAGGTGCGGTGCATAGCGGTCTCGATCTCGTTGTGGGGGTTGGAGAAGGCCAGCCCCAGCTCCTCCCACATGGCGAGTTCCTTGGCCGGGGCTCGGGCCCGCATCCAGTTGTGCAGCTTCCCGTTCTGGCGGCCAAAATCCTCCAGCGCCAGGTCCACCAACTCGCGGGCCACCTCCTTGGCCGGACGGCCATCGGTCTCGAGGCCCAATCGGGCAGCCAGGGCGAAGAGCTTGCCCTCGTCGCGGATCTCGTAGGGGGCTTTCCCCTCCAGGGCATCCCGCAGGGTGAGCAGGACGTGGCGGGCGTGGCCCACGTGGGAGGCCGCACCGCCCACGCACTCCCGCAGCAGGTTGCGGGCCACGATGGTGTCCGGCGATGCGCCGCAGATGCCGGTCTGGGGGCCGTCTCCGAAGGGGTCAATGCGACAAGGCCCCATGTAGCACATCCGGCAGCAGGTGCCCAGTTCTCCAAAGCCACACTGGGGCGACATCGCCAACCACCGTTCGCGCCCAGTCGTGATCCCCTCGGCGCGAGCTTTCTCCAGCAAAAGGGCTTCCGATTCAGGGACAAGGGTCGTGACCATCTGGAGACCTCCTTCCACAAAATGCAGGCCGAGAGCCGGTCGTCTTCCCTTCGCGCATTGGTATTTCTCCCTCGTTCCAAGGGCCTGAGCGCCCAAGATTCCCGCTGGGCGCTACGCCGAGCTCCGCAGCGAGCGCCAGAGCCGGACGGTGCTCAGCCCTTCGGTGGCGGTGACCGCTGCGGCCACCTGCTGGGCGATCGGCTCCCGGCGCATGGCCGCCATCTCCTCGGGCGAGGCGAAGACCAGGGCGTGGGTAGGGCAGGCTTCCACGCAGGCCGGCTCCCGTCCGGCCTCCACCCGCTCCAGGCAGCGGTCGCACTTGAGCGCCCTCTTGTAGGTGGGGTCGGCGGTGACGGCTCCGAAGGGGCAGACCATCACGCACATCCAGCAGCCGATGCAGCGGTCCTCGTCCACGAAGACGCTGTCGGTGACCGGATGGCGCTGCATCGCTCCCGTCGGACAGGCGAGGATGCAGGGGGCATCTTCGCAGTGCATACAGCGGGCGGGGTAGCTGAAAGCCATCGCCCGTTGCACCCGCACCCGAGGGCGACTGCGGGGGCTTTCGAGCAGGGCACCGAACAGGGTTTTGGCCGCCGAGTGCTCCACCGCGCAGGCGATTTCGCACGCTTTGCAGGCCATGCACCGCTCCACGATGGTGAAGACCTCTTTCGCCATGCAGTTCACCTCCTTTCTGGCTGGATCCTTCGGGGGATGACAAGAAAACGAGGCACGTCAGCAGCATCGTTGCTGACGTGCCTGAATCTCCATCGAGGTCCCCTCCTCCTTGCCTGATCCGCCCCCCCATCGGTCCCGGCCTGTTCCCACGCCGGAGCGTTGGGAACAGAGAAGACCACTCCCGCGCCCTGCGTGGGAGCAAAGGAATGGCCGCTCTCCCCCCCCAGGCCGGAGATGGGCCTATTCTGTCCGAACGGGCTTATGGCCCCAATCCGCTGATCTCGAAGGCGTAGCCCAGGATCTCCAAGACGGCGCTGTCGGCTGCCGGCCGTTGGAACTGAAGCTCGATGATCTGAGAGTCCCCCGGCGCGATGGTGATGGGGAGCAGAGGCGCAGTGCTCACCAGGTCGGCCACTCCGGCACTGGAACTGAGCCGGATCGCTTCGGCCTCCAGCGTGACCGGAGCCGACGATGGGTTGTATACCTCCCCTTCGACGATGAGCAGTTCCCCATC
>WFUY01000403.1 GCA_015484715.1 Thermoflexales bacterium
AGGGAACCCGGAAGACCCAGGGGCGGTTGAGGGTGGTGTTGGGGTTGGTGGACCAGGGGCTGATCATCGGGGTCTCGTTGTTGTTGGCCACTTCGCCGGCCGGCACCGCCTGCTTGCTGGCCTGGGGCCCGACGATGACCAGCACCTTGTCCTGGGTGATGAGCTTGGTGTTGACGGCCGTGGCCGACTCGGCTTTGGACTCGTTGTCCTCGATGACCAGGGTGAGCTTGTACTTCTTCCCGCCTACCTCCAGGCCACCGGCCCCGTTGATCTCCTCCACGTACATCTCGGCGGCGAACTTGGTCTGCTCACCCACTTTGGGAATGTCGCCGGTGAGCGGTGCGTTGATGCCGATCTTGATCTCCGCCGGAGCAGCTTTCCCGCCACCGCAGGCGGTGAGCAGCGCGGTCCCGATGAGGATCAGGACCATCAGCAAACCGAACCCTTTTCTGGACATATTTCTCCTCCTTGTCGTGCTCTTAGGTGGTCAAGCGCCCTTCCCCGGTCTCCCTAAGAACCTCGGTAGGGAGTTCTCAGGGTGTCCTGGACCCTACTGGTGAAGCGGAATTCAACTGTGGCTCTGTAAAGCATCACCCCCTTTCTGCGACCCCTCAACGGTTCGGTTCCCTGTCTTGGGCTGCCTCGGTTAGCTGGTGTTCTTGGCTGTGTATCTGGCAGGAGACAGGGTGCAGAAATGTGCGGATGGCCGGGCACAGAGTGGCAGATGCCAGAAGACAAGGGATTCCATAGGCCATAGAGAGGTAAAAGAAGTAAGGAGGAGACGGTGCCCTGCTCTGGCGGTCATAGGGCATTTCAGATCAGGCCTGAGAAGCTCTGTTTTCTTGTTGTCGGGAGGAGGAATGAACAGACGGGAGAACGACGGGTTGGATCACAAAACCGGCCCTAGTATACATCAAAATCGGGGATTTGACAATAATCTGGAGCGGTTGGCTGCCGAGAAAGGGCGTGTTATAATCTCCCCGTTGTCACCCTCCCCCAGGTCACGAGGAATCTGCGGGAGGGAAGGAGATTTCTCACGCAAGCGAGGGAGGGTTTGAGCACCAAGAAGGGATTTCTAGCCATTTCGCTGTTGCTGGCCCTCTTCGCCCAGGCGATGGGGCACGCTTGGACGGCGTCCATCACCTTCGACGAAGGACCCCACCTGGCGGTGGGCTACACCACCCTGCGCACGGGGGATTGGCGCTTGCAGCCGGTCCACATTCACCCTCCCCTCGCTAACGTAATGGCCGCTGCACCTCTGCTGTTGCAGTCGGACCTGCCCGATCCCCGCACGGTGGAGGGCTGGGAGATCGCCAGCCTCTCGGCGGTGACCGACGCGGTGGTCTGGCGGTATCCTCATCCCGCCCGCCTGGCCCTGGCCGGCCGGTTGCCCATCATCCTGCTGACGATGCTCCTGGCCGCGCTGGTCTTCCGCTGGGCTGCAGACCGCTATGGAATGTGGGGCGGTCTCCTTGCCCTGGCCCTCCTCGCCTTCGACCCCAACCTCATCGCCCACGGCTCCCTCATCACCACCGATATGGCGGTGACCCTTTTCATTGTTTTAACCCTTTACCTGCTGGATCGTTACCGACGTCGGCCCTCGCCAAGACGGTTGCCGGCCGTGGGCGTTGCCCTGGGGATGGCCCTGGCCTCCAAGGTCTCTGCCCTGCTCCTGGTGCCGACGGTGGGGCTGCTGCTCCTTCTGCTTCCCCAGGTCCATTCCCCCCTCCGGCGGTTGGGGGCGGCCCTCGTCGCGCTCCTCCTGGCCGGCCTGACCCTCTGGGCCGTCTACGGCTTTCAGGTCGCCTCTCTGCCCGGCATCCCCTTCCCCATCCCGGCGGCCACCCACCTGGCCATCTACCGCTCCCTCCAGGAGCACTACCGGCTGGGCCACCCGGCCTTCCTGATGGGGCAAAACGGCGAGCGGGGCTGGTGGTACTACTTCCCCGTCGCCTTCGCCCTCAAAACCCCCCTGCCGATGCTGCTCCTCCTCGCCTTCGCCGCAATCTGTAAATTGCGAATTGCGAATTGCAAATTGCAATCTGCAATCTGCAATCTGCAATCCGCCATTCGCAACTCGCCCCTCACCCTCTTCCCAGCCCTCTACGCCCTCTCGGCCCTCTTCAGCAGCGTGGACATCGGCTACCGGCACCTGCTCCCCCTGCTTCCCTTCCTCTACATCTTCGTTGCCCGCCTTGCTGCGGACCGCCGACGGCCTACCGCCGACGGCCGACCGCCGACCGCCGACCATCTGACCGCCCGACCAAGTGGCAAGGGGCAAGTGGCAAGGGGCAAGGGGCAAGTGGCAAGTGGCAAGTGGCAAGG
>WFUY01000404.1 GCA_015484715.1 Thermoflexales bacterium
CTATTATACCCGCATTCTCCCTGAGCGCAAAGCGAGGGGAACGCGGTGCCACGAATGGGGCACGAATACACGAATTAAGGACTGCCTCATTCGTGCCTTTGTGAGAAATTCGTGGACGGCCTGATACGGCCCACTCTCTCACTCACTTATGGATAATCACCGCAGGGGAACGGGAATCCGCCCGGCCTCGTCCAGCCGCGCCTGGAAGGTCTGCAGGGCGATCTCGATCACGCGCTCTACGCGGGCCAGGATGGGCCGGAGAGGCCCCATCACCTCGTGGAACCAGGCGATGCGCCGGGAGAGGGCCCGGTAGACCTGGGCCTCGGCGGTGCCTTCGTGGGGGCATCAGCCTTCCTCGTCTTCGGAGCTCCACGAGAACCAGCCCAGGCCGAACAGTTCGGAAATCAGAACCAGGTCCAGGATGATGCAGATAACGGCTACCGCGACCTTGGCCAGGATGAAGTCGAGGGGCAGGTCCGCCGCGACGGAGATGGTGATGCCACCCGGCAAGGTGATGCCGGTGGTCGAGCTTCCGGTGGCTTTTCCAAAGAACAACCACCAGTGGAGGGGAAGGGCGAGGGAGAAGGCGACGATGTCGGCAAAGACGCGCCCGGAGAGGCGCGGCAGCCCGACGGCGGAACGGAGGACGTTGCCCATCAGGTAGAAGCCCACCACGGTAAACCCCAGCGCGGCAGCCACGATGGGGAAGGGGGGGTGACCGCCGAAGTATTCGTCGCGGGGGAAGACGTTGAACAGGGCGAGGAAAGGCAGCAGCCCGGCGACGATGAACGCCAGCGCAAACAGGAAGGCACATCCCCAGGCCGCCGGCGAGGGCGGCCTGGAATCGGGCGGCTGCGGCACATCTGGAGGTGAAGGTTGTGAGGGGCGAATGGTTTGCATGTTCACCTCGTGCGGAGCCTTGGATGGCCGTGTGTACCCCAGGGAATTGAGCCCAACGCCGCCCTATGGGGCGACTTGGACGAACTCCAGCACGTCGCCTACCCGCTGCACCTGGAAGATGTAGATGCGTGGGTCCTTCAGGTCGCCGTTGGGCTCGTAGCTGATAGGACCGATGAGGGCATCGAACTGGAGGGAGCGGATCGCCTCGGCGACCGCCGGCCCCTCGATGCTCTGGGCCTTCTTCACCCCCTCGACGAGGACCTCCATCGCCGTGTAGCCGTTGACGCTGTAGGTGTCCGGGTTGCGGTACTCGACCTCCTGGTACGCCTTGATCCAATCCGGCCCGGCCACGCTGCTGGGCTGCGGCGCGAAGGACATCACGTACATCCCCTCGGCCGCTCCGTCGGATTCGTCAATGGTCGCCGCCAGGAAGCACCCGTCGGAGGCCAGGAAGGGGAGGTGGTCCAGGCCCGCTTCCCGCAGGTCGTACCGCAGGTAGGGGCACTCCACCTCGTAGCCGGCGTAGAAGATGCCGTCGGCCCCCGAGGCAGCGATGGCCTGGACCTCCTCGGTGAACCGGTTCTGCTCCACGGCCACCTGCCGGCTCAGCACCACCTCCGCCCCCCGGGCCCGGAGCTCCTGGGCCACCAGCTTCCCTAGGTCAATCCCGTAGGGATCGTCGTTGTAGAGGACGGCGATGCGCCGCGCTCCCAACTGACCGGTCAGGTAGTCGGCCCCTACCCCGGCCTGGACGGCGTTGTTGGCGTTGACCCGGAAGAAGTTGCGGTAGCCCTTCTGGGTCAGAGAGACCTCGCTGGCCGTGGGGGTGATGACCACGATGGGCAGGTCCTTGTAGACCTCCATCGCAGCCAGCGTCTGCCCGCTGTTGTAGTGGCCGATCACCCCCAGCACCCGTTCGCCCGACCGGACGGCAGCAGCGATCTCCTGGGCCACGCTGACGGCGACATCGGAGTCGCTCTCATCATCCACGCCTCGGACGACGAGGCGGTAGCCCAGGAGCCCTCCTTCGGCGTTCACCTCGGCCGCCTTCAACCGGGCTCCCCCCACCACCGTCTGCCCACCGTTGGCCTGAAAGCCGGAGAGGGGGGCGGCCACGTAGACGATGAGGTCGCCTTTGGTGGGCTTCTTGTCGCCGCCGCAGGCCGTCAGGATCAGCGTCAGGACCAACACCGCGATCAGGATCGTCTCTGCTCGTCTCATCAGCGTGCTCCGGTTATCCGGGGTTCAGGGTCAGGATGACGCCTCTTCGGATGGATTGCCGCCGGGCTGGGCGACCAAGGGACGGATAAGGCTGGTGAACTCCAGGGGGAAGATCCACTTGGTGGATGGGCTGGCCCCCAGCGCCTTCAGCGTCTCCAGATACTGGAGGGACATCGTGTTGGGGTCCACATCGCGGGCAATCTCAAAGATCTTCTGCAACGCCACGGAGAACCCTTCGGCCCGCAGCACCTGAGCGGCCCGCTCGCCCTCGGCCTTCAGGATGGCGGCCTGCTTCTCGCCTTCCGCCTTGAGGATGGCGGCTTGCTTCTCGCCCTCGGCCACCTTCACGGCCGCCTCGCGCCGGCCGTCGGCCTCGGTCACCATCGCCCGGCGGTTCCGCTCAGCGGACATCTGCCGGTTCATCGCCTCCTGCACCTCCCGAGGCGGCTCGATCTCCCGAATCTCGACACTGGTCACCTTGACGCCCCACCGTTCCGTTACTTCGTCCAGCTTCACCCGCAGGATCTGGTTGATCTCCTCCCGCTTGGCCAGCACATCGTCCAGCAGGATGTCGCCGATGACGGCGCGCAGCGTCGTCGTGGCGATGCCCACCGAGGCGCTGGCGAAGTCCCGCACCTGGAGCACGCTGGCCACCGGGTCAATGACCTTCCAGTAGATCAGGAAGTCAATGCTAATGGGCGCGTTGTCCTTGGTGATCGAGGTCTGGCGGGGGATCTCTAGGAACTGCTCCCGCAGGTCCACCCGGACCGCCCGGTCAATGCCGGGGATCAGGAAGACGACGCCCGGTCCCTTCCGCCCGATGCAGCGCCCCAGCCGGAAGACGACCAGCCGCTCGTACTCTCGCACGATGCGGATCATCGAGGCGAGGATGATGAAGAGGAAGAACAAGATGAAGAGCAAGCCGGAGCCGAAACAGAACTCAGTCATTATGACCTCCCTTGGACTGCTGTACTACTGATTGCCGTTTCCCTGTAGTCCATCGCGGGCTACGCGCAGCCGTAGCCCTTCCAGTCCGACGACGACGACCTCTTGACCGGCTTTGATTGGCTCATCGGCGACGGCGGTCCACAGCTCGCTGGAGACCTGGACGGCCCCTTCCGGCTTCAGGTCGGTGGCCGCATACCCCCTGGCTCCGATCAGGTGCTCCATCCCGGTGCGCACGGCCAGCTTCTGGGCCTTCACCCCCATCGAGAGGGCGAAGAGGGCAAAGGCCAGCGTGGAGAGGGTGGTGGCCGCGACGAGCCAGCGGGAGAGGCGAACGGCCTCCGGCTCGGGACGGAAGAGGAGCAGGGAGCCCACGGCCAGCGCGGCTGCCCCGCCTAGGGCCATCGCCCCGTGGCTCTGGACGTGGAACTCGGCGACGAAGAGCCCCATTGCCAGGGCGATGAGCAGCAGGCCGGCCCCGTTGATGGGCAGTCGCACCAGGCCGATGAGGGCGAGGGCCAGCAACACCACGGCGATGGACTCCGCCACCCCCGTCCCCGGCACGATCCAGGCCAGCACGACGAACCAGAGCCCGGCGATAAGCAGGACGTAGGTCACGTTGGGGTTGATGAGCAGTTCCCATAGCATCCGCGCGACTTCCATCTCTCACCTCCCCTCTTGCCACCCCCATCCCCTGCCGTCTCACTCCTCCGACCGATACACCTCGTCCATCGCGCTCAGCACGTCCTGAAGTCCCGCCACCTCGTCCGCGATCTCCTGCCGCAGCCGCTGAGCCCGACCGCTGTCAATATCCTTCACCCCGATGAGCAACACCTGGGAGTAGATGGTTCCCATCGCCGAGAGGGTGCTCTCCAGTTGCAGGGCGGCCCGTTGCATCGCGTTCTGCAGTTGCTGCAGGTGCTGCCACTGTGTCTCCTTGTCCCGCAGGGTGCGCTCGATCTGAGCCCTCACTTGAGGGTCGGTCTCCCGCTCCAGGTCCCGCCGGAGCCGTTTGATCCGCTGGGGGACGGAGCGCATATCCCGGGCGATCACTTCGTCTTGGGCGTAGCGGTCCAGCCGGCGGGCCAGTCGGTAGACGTTGGCAATCCAGTCGTCAATCTGGCGGGCCGTCTCCTGCAAGTGATCGCGCAGCACCCCCCGGCGCTGGGTGCGCAGGGCCGTCTCGATCCGCTCCCGATATTCCAACGCCTTTTCCACAGCAGCCCGATACTCCTCCTGGTGGAGCGCCTTCACATCGAACTGGAGGCGGAGCATCTCGGCCACCACCTGTCGGTTGACCTCCGGGTCGGTCAGACTGGAGATCACGATGGCAGCCTCGGCCAGGACCCCGCCCACGATCCAGAACCACCAGCGCCAGCCGGGAAGGGGCTGGGGGAGGAAGAAGACCAGCAGGATGACCATCGCGATGGTCACGGCGCTCTCCCAGCGGAAGAAGGCGTAGCTCAGGATGGCCCGTGTGGCCCGTCGTTCCAGTTCGGTGCGTGCTGACGATCCGCCCATCCCCCCGTTACCTCACTGCCTCGTTGCCTCATCGCCCCATCGCCTAGAAGTAGGTCGAGAGGATCTTGTAGAGCTTCTGGATGGTCTCCAACGTCCCCTCGCGGGCCTGGCCGCTGCTGGCCTGAGCCAGGATGCGCAGGGTCGCCATATCGGCATCGTCCCCGTAGGCGATGGCGAAGATCACCACCGGTACCGTCTCACCACCTGCGTTACCCCGCTGAATCTTGTCGGCCAACCGGCCCAAGGTGACGCGCGAGGCGTTCTCCAGCCCATCGGTCATCACCACGATGCCGTTGATCCGCTCTCGATCCCCTAGGGAGATCAGTTCCTCATAGGCCCGGTCTACTCCGTCCAGCAAGGCGGTGTCCCCACGGGCCTCCAGCCCTTCGATCGCCTGAAGCAGGTCCTCCCGATTGCGCTCCAGTTGGTCCAGGGGCACCAGGATCTGCACGTCGCTGCTGAAGATGATCAGCCCGACCCGCTCCTTTGGCCCCTTGATCTGATCCACGAAGGTGCGCAGCGCTTGCTTGACGTTCTCCAGCTTCTCCCCTCGCATTGAGCCGGAGACGTCCACCACCAAGTAGACGTTGGTGTGGCGCTTGGTGTACCACCAGACGTTGCGCACGACCTCGATGACCGACCGGCCGGGGATCTGGAGGGCGGTCTTGGGCTGGGTCGGGTCCACCCCGTTGGCCGGCGTCAGCGGCGAGCCCGGCCCGTCCAGAGGGATGGTGGGGTCGGCCGGACGGTAGCCGGCTGCCGGCACTTTCTGCTGTGACTCGGGCGAGCGCAGAAACTCTGCCAGCCGGGCGAAGACCAGCCGCTGCTCGTTGGTCAGCTCCGGCAGTTCCAGCAGGACCAGGGGATGGTCCTCCCAGAGGGAGCCCTCCACCGGATAGATGGCCACCAAGTCGGCCCCCCGCTGGTTGGCGTAGACGACCAGTTGCTCCTGGCAGACGAAGGCGTCCAGGTAGTCGGGGCCGTTCTGGAGCACCTGCTGGACGACGGCCCACTCCCCCTCGCCGTAGTAGCGGATCGTCTTCTCGATGGCGGCCACATAGTCCAGCGTGGCCTGGGCCTGCACATCCTCGACGGTCAGCCCCCGGGTCTTACCCGCACCGGCGTAGAACTCGGCCAGGGTGGCCAGCAGCCCGCTGGCCGACGAGGTGGACGGATGGCTCCACTTGAAGTTGGGGTCACTCTCCGCCCGGGCCAGCAGGTCTGACCAGCCTAAAGGACGGTCGGGATAGCCCATCTCCTGAGCCACGTCTCGCCACATCGCGATCACCACCGGCGAGACGGCGTAGCGGACGGTCCAGCCGGCTAGAAAAGCTCCCTCCTGCCCCGTCTTCTCCGCCCACTGTTGGTCCAGAGGATCCAGCCAGATGGAGGAGTCAGGGTTGATGGCCTGGAACTCTCCTTGGACTGCCCGTTCGATCATCAACTCGGGCTCTACCTCGACCAGCTCTACTACCATCGGGAGGCCGGAAGGGGTCTGGAGGCGCTGGGCGTTGAACTCCTCCACCAGAGTGCGGAGCAGTTCCCCTTTCTCCGGCGAGTAAGCCAGGGTCAGGGTGACCTGGGTGGGGGCCGAAGGGGTCTGCAGACGGCCCAGGAGTTCTCGGACCACCACCAGTCCTCCACAGCCCAGGAGGGCGAGGATGAAGAGGGTGATGGCGAGGACAAGATAAGTAACGCAGCCCCCCTTCTGTTGGCGCCGGCGCCGTCTTCCATACCTACGCGGTCGGCTCATCGTCCCCCTCCTACCGTCCTGCGACGTTCAGGTCGAACCAGCGGAGCAGCGCCAGCAGGACTTCCCGGTCGGGAGAGCGCATCGCCGTGGAGCGCTGCACGAAGGTAGCCGCTCCCTGCTCCTGCCAGCGGACGAAGAGGCTGTCGCCACTGTCCACCGGCACGTCGGGATGGACGGGACGCAGGCCGTAGGCCAGCGCCTGGGTCTGGACCTCTTTCGAGAGCAAGTACTTCTCAAACTCCAGGGCGGCGTTCTTCTCCATAGCCGTCGTCTCCGGGCCCATCCAGACGGTGAAAGGGAAGTCGAACCAGGTGACGTAGCGGGGATAGCGGATGACCAAAGGGTCCGGCCATCGGTTCTGGATGCCGGCCATGTTGACCAGCAGGTCCGACTCCAGAAGCTGGGCCACATCCCCCGTAGTGTAACCGAAGAGGGCCAAGCTCTCACCAGGTTGGCTGGCCGCCGAGAAGTCGGTGACCGCCCCCAGCGTCTCCGCCAGCCAGGTCTGGAAGTCGGGGTTGGTCACGTCATCCACGCTGATGTTGGGGCGGTTGTAGTACTCGCCGGCCGCGGCGATCATCGCCGCCAGCCCGCCCACATTCTTGCGGGGATGAGGGACGGCCAGTTTGAAGAAGCCCCACTCCTGCAGCGATTTCGTATCGGGCCAGTTCGCCTTCTGGCCGATCTCCACCCAGCCCCCCTTGGCCGTGGCTGCGTCGTGGATCGTCTGCCAGTTTAGCTCGCCGAAGGCTGCCTCTAGCACCTCGGCGCGGCTGGAGTAGACCCCCCAGGCCAGCAGCGAGATGACCAGGGGGCGGGCCCGGTACTCGCCGTCGGTCAGAAAGACATCCCGGCCCAGCTTCTCCTTGTAGGCGGCGTTGACCAGTTCCACCAGGTAGCGGCTGTCGGGGATCCAGACGGTGGGGAAGGTGGCGAGCTGCTCCAGCTCCTCGGGCGAGAGGGTGTCCCGATCCCGGTCACGAAGCAGGAAGTACTCCTCCCGATCCCATTTGCCCAAGGCCGCCAGTCCGTCCATCGGGATCACCGTCACCCGGATGGGGCGGCCCTCCAGGGTGTGGTCTTCAGCGTTGAAGGCCTTGGCCGCGGCGGTGACCCAGGGCTCCACCGGCAGGGCGGCCAGCACCCGTACCTCCAGCGTCTCTCCGGGCTGGGGGGAGGCGGCCTGCCGCTCGCTACGAGCCAGCCGGAAGACCAGCGCAACCAACACGATGAGGAAGGCCAGACCCACGATGATCAGGAAGGTCCAACGTGTCCGATTCATAGAACACCCCGAAGGCGTAACCTCGTTCGATGGTCAGGTCCATGAGGACTCAAAGGTGGTCTTTCGTCTCTGTTCATCCTACCCTCCCGCAGGTCACCGGTCGAGGGCGCTTTCAGCCCCGATGGGCTATTGGAAGCACGGTTTCGCATCGGAAACGCGCCTAACCTGCAGGAGGGTGAACAGTTACGGTTTTTCTATCCTACTACAAAGCCGGGGAAGCGTCAACCGCGGGAAGAGCCCCCCTCGCTCCCGCCGGATCACGGAGCCGTCGGAGAGCGTCGCTTCGCCGGACTCTCCGTCAAAGAAAGGGCGGGACCCAGGGAGACCGGGCCCCGCCCCGAGGGGTCGTCGCTCACTCGTCCTGGACCAGGCCCAGCCGACGCTTGCGCTCCTCCAGTTGCTGCTCAATCTCGTGCCGCTCTAGGACTTCGTCCATTTGGGCATCGAGCCGGGAGGCCATCATCTCGCTGCGGGCAGAGGCCTTGTCCAGCCGGGCGCGGATGGATTCGGCCACCCGGGAGATGTCCTGGTCGCCAATCCCCACCAGGTCGTCCAGGGACTTGATGGTCTCAGCGGTCAGTTCCTTGGACTTGGCCAGTTCCAGGAGCGCTTGCAGCTCTTCCCGCTCCTGCTTGATGGCCGTCAGCTTGGCCTCCAGCTTGAGCTTGGCGTCCAGGAGTGCCTGATACTCCCGCTTCTGGCGTTCCCACTGCTCCCGATACTCCTCGGCCAGGCGACGGGTGGAGTTGAGCTTGGATTGGGCCGCGACGGCCAGTTCCTCCTTGCCCTGCTGGAGCAACACGTCAATGTCTCGGTCCAGCTTGTCCGCCTTGGCCTGATACTCCTTGTACTTGCGCTCCAAGGTTTTGACGGAACCGCCAACGGTGGCTGCTGCATCTTCCAGCTCTTCCAGGTTGTTCTCCGCCTGGCGAATGTACTCGTCCAACACGGCGACCGAGTTGGCCTTGAGAGCCTGGTCTATCAGTGCGTGAAGGTTGGCCCGAACCAGTGTACCGACTTTCTCCAACAAGGATGCCATATCTCCCTCCTCGTTTTCAGGTTTCCCCCTTGGCGGGGCTCAGAAATCCTATCGCCCGTTAGTTTACCACAAAAAGGGCTCGACCGCATGACGCCGGGCTGACAACACCCTGACGCTCCCGCGGACTCCTTGATCGTTTTTACGTCTCAGGGGGCTCGGAGACGACGGGCAAGGAGATGGTGAAGGTACTCCCCACCCCTACAGTGCTCTCCACGGTGACCTTGCCGCCGTGGATCTGAACCACCCGCTTGACGATGGCCAGACCCAGGCCGGCTCCTTGCTGCTCCCGCTTCTTGCGGTCTATCTGCTGAAATCGGCGGAAGAGGTGGGGAAGGGCCTCGGGTGCAATGCCGATCCCCTGGTCTTGAACGACAATCTGCAACCACGGCCCTTCGGCGGAGACCCTGATCGTCACCGAACCCCCGTCTGTCTTGGAAAACTTGATGGCGTTGTCCAGCAGGCGTTCCACAGCGTCCTGGAGGTAGCGGGGGTGAATGCGGGCGGAGGGCAGGACCGGGTCCACCACGACTTCGATCTGCACCCGGGCGGATACCGCTTGAGCTTCCACCCTACTCACGGCCCGGCGGATCAGCTTCGCCCAGTCGCGGTAGATCACCGCTTCCCATTGGTAGACCTGGGCAACCTCTCCGCTTTCCAGGCTCACCAGGAACAGAAGGGATTCGATGAGGCGGGTGAGCCGATGGCTACCCCGGCGGATGCGCTCCAGAAAGCGCTTCAAGTCCTCCACTCGCAGACGTTCCGGCCCCTCATCGAGGATGAGGTCCAGATAGCCCTGGATGAAGGTGAGGGGGGTGCGGAATTCGTGGCTTAGGGCGCTGAGGATCTGCTCCTTCAGTTCGGCCAGCTCGGCCTGGAAGGCGGCCTCCAGCGCCGCCGCTCGGCTCAGCTTTGCCTCTACGGCAACCAGCAAGTCCTCGGGCTCGAAGGGCTTCACGATGTAGTCGTCGGCCCCCAGTTGCTTGCCGAAACGGACATCCTGCTTCTGCCCTCGGGCGGTCAGGAAGATGAAGGGGATGCGCATCCAACGGGGATCCGAACGGACGGTGTTGTAGAAGTCGTAGCCGTCCATTCGGGGCATCATAATGTCGGAGATGATGAGGTCGGGGTGTTTTTGCTCCAGAACGTTCAGCCCTTCCAGACCGTCTATGGCTGTTAGTACCTCATAGCCCGCCATCTCCAGGATCTCGGCGATGCCCTGGAGCATTGGGATGTCGTCCTCGACGACGAGGACACGGAGCTTCTCTTCCACGGAGGATCCTCTCCTTGGCGTGCGGTCCTTCTCCGCGCCTGCCAGCGAGTCTGGCACTCGCAACGGTGGCTCCCTTTAGCGTTGGTCCTAGGGTTGGTCCTTAGGAGCAGGAGGCGATCGAGAGGTTTCATCCAGGGCGGGGAGCCCCACGGTGAAGGTGCTCCCCATTCCAGGATGGCTCTTGACGTCAATCCATCCTTGGTGTAGGTCCAGGATTTCCTTGACAATGGCCAGTCCCAATCCTGTCCCCGGTGCCATATGTCGCTGTCTCTCCCCCCGGTAGAAGCGGTCGAAGATGTGGGGCAGCTCTGATGGGGCGATCCCCACCCCGGTATCCTTGACCGCCAGGGCGACCCATCGTTTCCCTTCCCGCACCATAACCCCTAGCGTCAGGACGATCTTCCCGCCGGCCTCTGTGTAGTTGATGGCGTTGGCCACCAGGTTGGTCACCAACTGGATGATCTGATCCCGATTGGCCTTCACCGGAGGCACGGGACTGGGCTCGAAGGAGAGGTTTACATTGCGGCTCGTCGCTTGAGGAGCCAGGCTCTGGACGACCTGCTGGACGATCTCGTCCATCTGGAGAGGAATGCGCTCGGCCTGTTCGCCCCGGGTCTCCAACCGTGAGAGGTCCAGAATGTCCTCGATCAGCGTCTCCAGCCGGCGTACCTCCTGGTTCAGCACCCGCAGGTGGGTGGCCCGCCGCTCGGGACGCCCTTTCTCCAGCAGGGTCAGGTAGAGCTTCAGGTTGGCCAGAGGGGTGCGCAGCTCGTGGGAGACGTTGGAGACAAACTCCGATTTGAGTTGGTCCAGTTCCTTGAAGTAGGTCACGTCGCGCAAGACGACGACGGCCCCCAGGTCTCCTTCGGTCTCCCCCCGCACCGGCGCTGCCTGGGCCTGATAGGTGCGGCCGGCGATGACGACGGTGCTCTGGGCGGTTGGCGGACGGAAGCCTAGGGCCAGATCACGGATGAAGGCAACCAGGTCCGTCCCCTCGGCTCGGGCGCTGCTGAGGAGCCTTTCGGCTGCCGGGTTGGCCCGCACCAAGTTGCCGGCCCGATCGGTGACGACGACGCCATCGGCGACACTGTGGAGGATCGCTTCGATCCGCTCCTTCTGTCGCTGGAGTTCCGCCGTCCGTTCGGCAACCCGCTCCTCCAGCGAGATGGCGTACTGTTTGACCGCCTCGTAGAGGTGGGCATTTTCAAGGGCCACGGCAGCGATGTTGGCCAGGATGGAGAGGAAGCTCTGGTCCTCGTGGGTGAAGGTGCGGGAGCGAGAGCGGGCCTCCAGTACGCCGATGATGCCGGCCTTGCCCTGGAGAAGCACGGCCAACACTGCTCCTCGCTCCTCCGGCGGTGGATTGCCCTCCCAGCAGGGAGCCCGACGCACGTCGTCGGCCAGGAGGGGCTGGCGGTGCTGGATGACCCACTCCGCGACCTTCCGGGTCTTCTCCAGCCGCTCGGGGGCGAAGCGCTCGGCAGGAAGGCCGGTGACCAGGTCGGGGTGGATCTCCTGGGCGTCGCGCCCCAGGAGCCAAAGCACCCCGCCCTCGGCATGCAGGTCGGCCACCGCCGCTTCCAGCACCTGGCGGAGCAGGCGGGGCACCTGTAGGGTCGAGGAGAGCCCCAGGGCGGTGTCGTGGAGGGCCCGCAGACGCCGCTCCCGAGCCAGGGCCTGCTCGTAGAGGCGAATGTTTTCCACGGCGACGCCGACCTGCTGACCGATGGTGACCAACAGGTTGAGATCCCGCTGGGTAAAGGACTGCGGGGCCTGGTCAAGGATCAGCAGGGTTCCCAGGATGCGCCCCTTGGCCGAGAGGGGGATGACCGCCAGGTTGTAGAGGGATTCCTCCTCCTCGCCGGGCGAGAGGTCGGCCCGGCGGTTGGGGAAGAGGAGCGCTTTCCTGGAGGCGAGGACCTCTCCGATGGGAGTGGTCTCGGGCCGCTCGGCGATCATGCGGACCATCGCCGGCGGGAGCCCCTGCTGGCAGGCCATGATCAGGCCGCCTTCTTTGGGGTCCAGCAGGTGGAAGGCACCGGCCTGCAGGTTCATCGCGCTCAGGATCTGGTACAGGGTCTCCTCCAGCAGCGGCTGCATCGCCAGGGAACGGCTGGTGGTTGTGGCGACGGTGTTCAGGATACTCAGCTCCCAGTTGCGCTGCTGGGTCTCGTAGAAGAGCCGGGCGTTCTCAACGGCCACGCTGATCTGACCCGCCATCGCCGAGAGGAGGGCCTGGCCCCGTCGGGAGAAGGCGCTGCGTTGCCGGCTGAGCAGCATCATCACACCTACCCCTCGGTCGCGCGTCAGCAGGGGGACGGTGACGGCCGAGCGGAAACCGGCCTCGACCAGGTCCAAGGGAGGTTGCCGGGGCGTATGGATCAGGTCGTCTACGACGATGATCCGGCCCTTCTGAATCGCCTCCCGGATGGGGTCGTCGGAGGGCTCTGAGGAAATAGCCGTCTCGGCCAGAGGGGGGGGGAGACCCCGGTGGACGACCGGAGCCAATTGCCCTTCCTCCAGGAGGTAGATGAGGCCGCCGTCGGCGTCCAGAGCGGTCATCGCTTGGTCGAGGGCTGCCCGCAGGACCTGGTGCAGGTCCAAGGAGCGGCTCATCGCTGTGGCCAGGGCGTTCAGAATGGCCAGTTCCTCGTTGCGAGCCCGCGTCTCGGCCACCAGACGGGCGTTCTCCACCGCCACCGCTGCTTGGTCGGCCAGAAGGCTCAGGATGTAGCGCTCTGAGGGGGTAAAGCGGTGGGGCCTCAGGAAGGCGATGGTGAAGACCCCCAGGACCCGCTTCTGGCGGCGCAGGGGGAAGCCGGCCACCGATTGGATTCCCCAGGCTCGGACGTCGGGCGCTTGGAAGAGGGGATGGTTGGGGGCGTCCTCGATGATCAGAGGCTGCCCGGAGCGGGCCACGGTGGCCGTCAGGCCATCCTTGCGGGGGGCCGTGACCGCCGGCTCACGCCGCCCATCCCGCCATAGCGCGGTCCCAAAGGTCAGCGTGTCGGTGGCGGCATCGTACAGGTAGATGTGGCAGTCTTGCCCCCCTACCAGCCGCAGCGCCGTCTCGGTGATGATCTCCAGCACGGTCTCTAGATCCCGGGTGCTGGCCAGGCGGATGCTCGTCTCGTAGAGGACGGCCATCTCCTCCGCCCGCTGGTGCTCCTGTTCCCGTAGCCGAAGCTGTTCCAGAGCGGCGGAGAGTTGGTGGCCGAAGACTTCCAGCATAGGCACGTCGTCGGCCCGCACGTCACCGTGGATGACCAGCACGCCGGCCACCGCCCCGGCCTGGAGGATGGGGACGAGCACCGCCCCCGTCAGATCCAGAGCCCTGGCGATGCGGCAGGAGAGGATGGGGTCCCTGACCCCCAGGAATTGCCGGATGACTTCCAGGCCGTTGGCGACGAAGCAGGTCTTCCCCTGGGCGATCTGCTCACGGAAGAGGGAGACCTGTTCCAGAGGGGCTGTAATCTGGTGGGGATCCAGGTTCAACTCGGTGAGGACCACCTGCTGCCCGGAGGGGGGGTAAGTGGTGCAGTAGAGACGGAGCGCCTCTTGGCCCTTGTCCAGCAGCCAAAGGCTGGAGTAGAAGCCGATCTCCCGCAGCGCCTGGCCGATCGTCCGGTAGACCTGCCTCTGGTCTCGTTGGTGATGGGTCTCCAGGGCGGCGCGGCTAAGGGCATGCCAGACGGGGGAACCCCGTTGGGCAGAGGTGGGGGTTTCACCATGCAGGGAGCGCAGGACCTGGCAGGCCGTCCAGGTCAGCGCCTGCTGGAAAGCGCCCTGCTTCAGGATTACGTGGTCACGGGAGGGGTCGTGGGTTGCTTCGTCTGGCTCTCCCAGGTCGGGACTGATCAGCAGGATGGCAGGCATCGTGTGGCCGGCACGTCGGATCTGGGCGAGGAGTTCAAGGCCCCGCCGGTCCCGTAGGGGGTCATCTAGGATCAGCAGGGCGAAGTCCTGCTGTGCCAGGAGGGCCAGGCATTGGGAGGAGGTGTGGGCGGTGGTGATTTGCAGGGGAAAATCAAGGGAGTGCAGCGCCTGCTGAATCTGCCCGGTCTGCTCCTCATTTGCCCCGACCAGCAGTAAGGGTATCATACGGGATACGCGCCTTTCGGTCAGAAGGGTTGTGGCGGCGTTGGTGTTCCCATTATAGGCCAGTCTTCTCGACCGGCCAATAGCCCCAACGTTAAACTCGCGTGAAATTCAGCCGAGCGCTCTCATTGGTTGGGAGACCAGGCTCCGGGGCTGACCAGTTTGTAGCCCCGTCCCCGTACGGTGAGAAGGTAGCGGGGTGCGCCGGGATCCGGTTCCAGCTTGGCCCGTAGCCGGCTGACCAGCTTTTCGATGCGGGCATCGTCCACCTCCGCGATGTAGGAGCCGCCCCAGACGGCCTCGACGATCTGGTACTTGGTGCACAGGCGGTTGATGCGACCATACAGGAAGAGCAACAGGCGGTATTCCAGATCGGTGAGCGTGGGCACGCGATGGCCATCTACCCAGACCTCGCCGGCGTCCACGTCCACGAAGATACCTCGCCGAGTGCCCTCCTGGAGCAGCCGCTGGCGGCGGACGAACCCTTCGAAGAGGCGGCCAAAGAAGCGTAGGTTCTCCCCTTCGGCCACGAGGATCCCCTTGCGACGCAGGTTGCGCCGTTGCTGGGGAGAGAGGCTCTGAGGCCCCTCGACGATGAGGCTCAGGAGCCCTTCCTGTTCGTCCCGTCGTAGTTGCTCCCACAGCCGGGTGCACTCGGAGTGGACGGAGGGGTCCCGTTCCAACTCTTCACGCACCAGGTTCAGGCCGCGTTGGCGCAGTTCGGCCGGCGCGCCGGCGGCCAGGCGGATTAGCGTGCGCGTGACGGCCTGGATCAGGCCCGGATGGTGTCCTGCCTGTTCCAGGACAAAGTGGGTCTCCACCTCATCCAGGGGGGTCCCCTCCGCCCTGGCGAAGGTTCGGATGAAGGTGAGGGCGTCCTCCTGGGAAAGGCCCGCCAGCCAATAGGTGCGGCCGGCGAAGAGCTCGCAGAACTCGTTGGCCTCCGGCTCCCGACGGAGTTCGGTCAGGGGGCGAACGGTCGCGGTCACGTAGCAGAGGGCCGACCCATACCGGTCCTTCAAGGCCCGCAGGTTAAGGAAGACCCGGCTATCCAGGGCGGTGAAGGGCTCGTCAAATTCGTCGAAGAGGAAAACAATGTGCCGCCCTAGACGCTCCCCCAGCACCATAATCGCTTCGTTGAAGGCGAGTGGCGCCCGAAAGGGATGGCTGGGCTCGATCACCTGCTGGTAGTGATCGGCAATCCGGTCGTGCAGCGCCGAGGCCGTGGTGAAGTGGTTCAACAGGTCCAGGACGTTCCGTAGCACCACTTCGTAGAAAGCCTGCTCGCTGAGCTCCAGCATCAGGTTGAAGTCCACATAGACGAAGGCGTAGCGGGAGGCCAGGTCCCCCAAGTAGCGGGCCTGGACGGTGGGGGTGGCGAGGGCCCGAAGCAGTGTGGATTTTCCCGTGTTGCTAAGCCCTACGACAGCACAGGATTCCGCGTGGGTGATGCGGTTCATCAGGTAGCTCAGTTCGGCGTGGCGGGTGTTGATCTCTTGCGTCCTGCTCATTTTCGTTCCCGACTCCTCGTTCCCGGGTCCGAACACAAAAGGCCAACACGGGCGTGGTTGGCCCGCATTGGCCTGGTATGGGGGCAAACCAGGCGGTCGGGCTCAGGCTGCCGCGCCCATGCGCAGGCGGCGGGCGATGAAGAGCAGGGCCAGCAGGCCGACGGCGGTCAGAGCCAGCTCTCCTCCGCCCAACCCAGTCTGAGGAATTTTGTCCTCTCCGGCTGCCGTAGGCTTGGGCATCCGGGTTGCTGTGGCCTGCCCGGCGGCAATGGGAGTGCCGGCCTCTCCGGCCTCCGGAGTACCCGCAGCGGCAACGGCGGTGCCTTCCCCACCCTCCACTGTCGCGGTGAAGGTCGGCGTCGGCGTAGCGATCACCGGCGTCGGCGTGTTGGTCGGTGTCGGCGTATTGGTTGGCGTCGGCGTGTTGGTCGGTGCTTGAGTCGTCAACGCCGCGATGGCCACCGCCGTCTCCGTCGCGTGGGCGTTCTCGAAGATCGCCGTGTTGGTCGCCAGCACGGCCTGGTTGGTCGCTTCGACACTGCGTCGCCGGGCCGGCGCTACCACCAGAGCCAGGGCCGCAATTGCCAGGAGCGCAAGCACGAAGACCCCCCCCATCGCAGCGGCCAGGATGACGAAGGCGCGGTTGGAGGCCCCTTCCTCTTCTTCTACTTCGAGGTCTGATTCCCTTTCGATCTCCCTAAAGTCCATAATAACTCCTCCTCA
>WFUY01000405.1 GCA_015484715.1 Thermoflexales bacterium
ACGCAGACGCGAATGGGAACTCCAGCTCCTTCAGCGACGCCGTTCCCAACGGCGTCGCTGAAGGAGCTGGAGTTCCCCTTCGCGTCTGCGTGGCCGTGGGGCGGGGCGTCATTGTGGCCGTGGCCGTCGCGGTGGCCGTTGCGGTAGGCGCTGCGACGATGGCCGGTGGAGCCGGCGTGGCCTCTGGCGGCAGGGAGAGCGTGTACTTCCAGATGCCGTCAGCCGTTGCCACGTGCACTGAGGCCTGGGCTCGGGGGGCCAGGGCGATGGCGTAGATGGGCTCCCGATTGGGCGTCCCCCCCATATCCACCCAACTCCGCCCGGCGTTCGTCGTGACCAGGACCCGCCCGTCAGAGGTGCCCAGGTAGACGATGCCGGGACGCTCAGGGTCCAGGGCGATCGTCGTGAGCTCCGCCGTCTCCGAAGGCTGTCCGATAGGGATCCAGCTCGCTCCGCCGTCGTCGGAGCGGTAGACCTCTCGCTTGGTGACCACGTAGAGGCGTTGGGGGTTCAGGGGACTGATGGCGACCTGCACGATCTCGCTATCCTGGAGCCCATCGTTGATGGCTTGCCAAGACTGTGCCCCGTCAGTGGAGCGCAGAACACCGGCGTTGGCAGAGGCCAGATAGAGGAGGTCGGCGTTCTGGTAGGAGACGAGCAGATGACGGGCTTCAACCCCTTCGGGGATGAAGCTGGCAAAGCGCCAGGTGAGGCCGGCGTCGTTACTGCGGAAGACGCTTCGCTCGTGGAGGATGTAGAGGGTGCGTCCATCGCCGGGGAAGATGGCGATCGCTCGCGTCGTGCCTTCCCCTGGGGTCCAAGGCAGGCGGGACCAGGATTCCCCACCGTCGGCCGTCTGGTAGAGGGCGCTCTTCCCCTGGGCCAAGGAGACGGCGATATAGGCACGCAGGGGATCGTGGGGGTCCACGGCCAAGGCGGAGATGGTCAGCCCCTTCAGCGGATTCAGGGGCAACCCCGTGTTCGCCGGTTCCCACACCAACTCCCCACTGGCGTTGCGGTAGATCCCCCCGATGCTGGCAGCATAGAAGATCACCCGGTCCTGGGTCTGTCCAGCAACCAGGTTCACTACCGGGACGCCAGACAGCCCGCTGGTGCGCCAACTGGTATCGCGGATGCGAAAGAGAAATGGCAGCAAGAGCAGCGGGAGGAGAAAGCTGAGTAGAGCGGCGATGGTCTGGATTTTCCTGGCCCTCTTGGTGGCCATCAGCGCTGCCTATGCCCTGGTCATCTTGAGCGCCAACGCACGGGAATGATAGGACTGTGAGCCCCTTGTCAGCGGTCTGGGAGGATTGAAGGCAGCGGTAGGCTGACCGAAGACGCTCCAGTATGTGTAACGTTGGAGCCTGGAAGGTGTTACGACCTCTTCCCGGCACGGTCGGCACTATACAGGATACCATGTTAACCGAGAAGTGTATGAGGAAAGGTTAGGAAAGGGTTAGAAATTGGTAAAAAGCGGTTATTCGTCGGGACGAAGGGCCTGGTAAACCGCCATATTGTCGCCCCCCATCTGGCGGGTGATCGCCGTCTCCGTCTGATAGACCAGCCGCCAGCGGGGATCCCGGACCAATTGGGGATACCAGGAGGGGAAGGTGACCAGGTAATCGGCTTGCTGTTGCACCAGCCAGTCGGCCAGCCGTGCTTCGTCACGGATGAAGGGGATGACCTCGGGGGTGATCAATCCGGCCAGGTCCAGAAGGGGGCGACGGGTGAAGTACCCGATGGCCCCAATATCGTGGACGGCAATGCGGGCCTCGGGGGCGGTGTGGGTGTTGAGCCATTGGGCCACCGTGACCATCTCCCCTTCGATAAAAGCTACATCCTGTCCATAGCGGTAGGCACCGACCACCCAGAAGAGCAAGGCGAGGAGGATGAGGGAGAGAAACAACGAGCGCTTCAGGACCCAGGAGAGCCTCTGCCGTCCCGGCTTGCTCTCCTTCCCCCCAGGGGCTCCCCGATGCAGGAGGGCGAGGGTACCCACGACGCCGTAGAGCAGGAAGATCGGGATGGTGGGCATCTGATAGCGACCGTGCTGGTAGGTCACGGGGAGCCGCCAGGCGTAGACGAGCAGGAGAGAGGCCGCCCAGAGGGGGGGGAGCAGGCCCCTCTGGGCGCGAAGGTCACCGCGCAGGGCAGCGCGGAGCAGGCGTGCGAGCGTGTAGAGGAAGCCGGGAACCAAGAGGACCTGGGCTCCGGTCCAGGGGGCCAACGCTACCCGGACCAGACGGGTGAGGAAGGAGAAGCGGGCAAAGAGCACGGCGTACTCCGCCTGCTTGGCGTAGAAGGTGTTGGGCCAGGGGCGGCCTGTCACCCACAGGTTGAAGAGCAGATAGGGGGAAAGGACCAAGACCAAGATGGCGGCAAACGTCAGGAGAGGACGGCCCAGAGGGCGGCGTTGGCGCCACTGGGTCCAGGCCAGCAGCAAAACCACGAGGGCCACCAGCCCGATCCCTTCCGGTCGGATCAGGATCAGCAGCCCTCCTAGGAGTGGCAGCCCTCGCGGACTACTGGATGACCGCCTCTGTGGTTGCCCGCTGCCCATCCCTCGCCGCCGTCGCCTTCCCGGTGTTGTTGTCCAGAGGAGGGCCCGTTCCAAGAACAGCAGCGAGAAGAAGGTGAACAGGGCCGTTTCCATCCCTGAAGCGGCGGCCCAGACCAGGTGCCATTCCACAGCACAGAACAGGCCGGCTATCCAGGGGGCCGGTGGATAGTCGGGGAAGAGGTGGCGACCCATCCGGGCTGCCAGAAGCGCTGTCCCTACCAGCGTCAGAGCGCCTAGTCCATAGGTCCAGAGGCGGAAGGGGATGCCCAGGAGATAGCCGAGGGCGAGCAACAGGGTCCATAACGGGGCCGTGGACCCGGTGCTGGGCTGGCCGGGTGTGAAGGACCACTGGCCGTACACGGCCAGGTTGCGGGCGTAGGTCTGGTGGATCCAAGCGTCATCGAGGGGAAAGCCCAGCCGTCCGGCGATGATCCGGCTGGCACCCAGGTAGAGGAGCATCCCCAACAGGACCGACAGGGACAGGGCGAGGGTCCACTCTCGAGGAGTTACCGAGGAGGGGGAAGGTGGGCGGAGAGAGGTGCGATACCGTCTGCGTTCGGGCTCCATTCTTCGTCTTCTCAGCGGTTGACATTTTGGGACATTGCATATATAGTATACGCATACATGCGCCAGGCGCAAGGCGGTGGGGAAAGGTGTCGGAGGCCATCGTCAGGGCGATGGTGGGGAACCAGATCGTTGTAGGAACGAGTGCGACAGATGGTCTGGCTGGTTCGCAGGTAAGGAGGAGGTATCATGGTGCCGGGACGTCCGTCTATCCGTTCCGCTCCTCGGGGCTGGATAGGGGTGGTGATCGCCCTCCTGTTGGCTGTGGGGGGGACGTTAGGGGTGACGCTCTTGGCCCGCCCCGACCCTCTCGCCGCCGCCCGACCTACAGACCCTTTGCTTCTTCCCTTCCCTAAGCTGCTGCGTCAACCCGCCGTCGTTGAACCGCGTCCTCAGCCAGTCCTGGCCCCCCAACAGGGTGGTCTCGAAATCACCAAGATTGGTCCTGATCGTGTCTCCATCTTCGACACCCTCACTTACACGCTGATCTTCACCAACCATACAGGGCAGACATTGCAGGGTGTCATCATCACCGACACCTGGACGACCAATGCCGAGAGGTATCCGGGGAGCGACCCGCCGCTGGCGGAGTACGACGGCAATTACACCGTCAGCGGTGTGACCGTGGACTTTTTCACCTACACGGTGAACCAGACCCGGCGGCGGGGTGAGGCCACCTGGCGTCTGGCCGACGTGGGGCCGGGGGTTGTAGGCACCCTCGTCTTCACTATGGGTGTCCCCGATACCCTTCAGCCCGGCTACAGGGATCCAACGGTCGGTCCATCGGGGATGGAGAACTCGGCGGTGATCACCACCAGCACACCGGGCGTGGCCGGTGACGAGGCCATCATCGTCTCCAGCATCGTCGGTCCGGTGCTGAAGCTGAGCAAAAGCGTCGAGACGGAAACGGGGGCCTCGAGCGGGGTGGTGAAGGCGGAGCGGATCGGTCGTCTGCTGACCTACACCATCCGCATTGACAACCTCAGCACCGATGAACGGGCCGACTCCTGGCCTGCCACCCAGCTGCGGGTGTGGGAAGACCTGCCCAGTCAGTTCGATTACGTTACAGCGTGGGCGGCGGAAGCCGGGGTTTCCACCGAATACGTCACAGCAGCCCATCGCATCACCTGGACCTTCCCGACCGACTTCGTCCTCAACCCTGGGCAGACCACCTACGTGACCTTTACGGTGCGCGTTCGCTTGGATGCCCCGATCAATCAGTACGTGATCAACCGCCGAGCGGACTGCCAGGCGATCGCGGCCGAGATGGTGAGCCCGGTCCAGTGCATCAGCGACCTTTCGGTCAAGATCCTCAACCCGATGGATAAGACCTTCGAGACGACGAGTCCACCGTCGGACCCGAACCGCAGCTTCCCCAACCGCCCGATCACCTACACCATCTACGTCTACAACCCGCTGCAGGAGGCGGTGAACGATCTCAGGGTGGTGGACGAACTGCCGGCAACTTTCTGGTTCGAGCAGATGGTGGATGGTCCCGCGCCCACCAGCGTGGCTTCCAACGTGGTCACCTGGGAGGGGCTGGCGCTCCCTGCCAGCGGCGTCATCAGCTTCACCTTTCGGGCCTATATCGGCGCTCAGACACCGGTGGGCAACGACTGTGGTGTCAAGGGGTACTACAACGTCTTGACGACGACGTCGGCCTCCTTTCCAGATACCTATGTGGACGATAAGCTGGCGCAGGTCACCGTAGTGCCTCAGATCAGGATCAGCAAGCGGGTGGTCCCCTCCAGTCAGTATCCCGGTGGTGAGATCACTTACACCATTACCCTTCAGAACGATGGCGATACCCCTGTTCAGGGCATCATCATTACCGACGCGATGCCATCCTTCTTCCGCTTCGTGAGCATGGTCTCCTCCCCGCCGCCCGGCGTTCCCTCGGTGCATCCCACGGATACCAATGTGATCTGGTGGGACGACGTGCCGACCGTGCCGGCCGGTGGGAGCATCGAGTTCTCCTTCCGGGCTCTGGCGGACGGTGATCTCTTGGGCGAGTACGGGAACGATGTCTACGGTTATAGCCCTGGGACCTACATCTGCGACATCCGCAACAAGGCCCGGGTCAAGATCGTCTCCCCCCTCGTCTACGAGAAGGTTGGCCCGGCGGATCCGGTTGTGCAAGGGGAGACCTTTCCCTACACCTACACGGTGTGGAACATCTCCCCACTGCGGGATTACGACATTGATGGGTTCCGGGACTTTCTCCCCGATGGCTTCTTGGCCGGCGGCAGCAGCACCTATACGACTACGATTAGCCCACCCGTCACCTTGTTGCGAGATGGCGGGAGTCAATGGGAACACCTCTTCTACGTGACGGTGGTCGGCTACGGAGCGGGCACCGTTTGGTGCGACAACTTGGGTCAGGAGGCGAGACGAACGATTTACCAGGAGAAGAACACCTTTGGCCCCCACACGGTGGTCCCGGAAGGTTGGTGGTACAACGGGGACAGGGCCGCGCCGGTCTACGTGCTTCCCCATGTCTCCCTGGAGCAGACGGTCTATCCCAACCCGGTGGGGTTTAGCGGCACGATGACGGTGACCCTCTCGCTGGTGAACAACATGCGGAGCCCGCCCCAGGCGGTCAACGGCATCACGGTGACCTACGAGTTGCCCAACGGCTTCGTCTACCTAGGGGAGGCACCGGGTACGCCGCCGCCGGACGAGATCTCACCACCCTACTATATCTGGCGCAACATTGACCTGGCTCCCTCCGGGGGGCACACCATCCGCTTCCTGCTGGAGGCTCCCTTCAGGAAGGTGGATGTGACCAGCCGGGCTACGGCCTCCTCGGCCCCCCAGCCCGACATCTGCATTCCTAAGAGCGAGGAGAGGGTCCAGGTGCGGCGAGGGGTCTCCCTCAGGAAGCGGCCCAACCCTTCGGAGATCGGACCCTACGGTCTGGTCGAGTACACGCTGGAGATCCAGAACCTGACGGGTGCCCCCGTCTCCAATGTGCGCGTCACCGACACCCTCCCCTATGGCTTCCAGTATGTGGACCACGTGAGCGGTCCCGATCCGGTCAGCCTCTCGCCGCTGGTCTGGGCGATCCCCAGCCTGGGGGCGGCCGGCAGCGGGACCGACAAGACCACCATCAAGTTCCGGGTGCGCTCCTTCGCCCTGCTGGGGTATCAGTACAACGAGCTCCGGGGGACCAGTTCCTCGGTCTACGTCACGTATACCGAGAGGTACTACGAGGAGGTTCGGCTTCTGGTCGTCTCCGGCATCGGGCTCTACAAGACGGTGGCGCCCAGCCGGACCATCGCCGGCCAGCCGGTCGTCTACACCATCACCCTCTTCAATGGCTCCAATACGGACATCCAGAATATCCGCCTGACCGACACCTTGCCATCGGGGTTCACCTTCCTCGAGATGGTCAACGGGCCGGCCCCGGTGGTCACCTCCCCGCTGGTCTGGGAGATCCCGGACAAGCTGAGGCAGCAGGACAGCCTCAAACTCTCCTTCCGGGTGGCGACCGATGATCAGCTCCTGAGCGGGACCTACTACAACCAGGTCATCGGTTCCGCCGAGAAAGCGGTCTCCCCCTTCGACGCGGTGGTGGTGCCCGAGACGGGGGAGACGGCTCCGCTCATCGTCGAGGGCATCCCTACCGTTGAGCGGAGCAAGAGCGTCTGGCCGGAAAACGTGGTGGCCGGCCAGCAGGTCACCTACACCATCACGCTCTACAACGACACCGGCGCTCCTCAGACTCTCCGCCTCACCGATACCCTGCCCCCATCGGTGACCTACGTTGCTATCCTGCCTCCCAGCCGGCCTCCGGTGATTACCTCGCCGGTGGTGGTATGGGATGGGCTGTCCATCGCGGATAACGAGACAGTCACCCTTCGTTTCATCGCTCAGGTGGACCAATACGCCCGCACCGGCACCTACTACAACACCCTGGATACCCGCACAGGTTCCTTTGTCCTCCCCTCCCTGCGCACGGCTCCCCTAGGGGTGACGGAGATTCCCCGCGTGGATGCCCAGGTCTCGGTGGATGATGGGGTGCTGTGGGTCAACGAAGGGGATACCCTGTTCTACACCGTCACCTTCACCAACGCCAATGACGTGGGGCTGAATCTGGAGCAGGTGGTGCTGACGGCAACGATCCAACCGGCCGGCTACCTACTGGGTGGAGGCACCGGTTGGATGCCGGTCTCCGCCAACGTCTTTACCTACCCAGTCGGCACGCTGTCCCCCGGCGGGACCGGCTCGGTCCAATTTCGGGTAGATGTCAGCAGTACAGTTCCCCAGGAGATCTGGACGGTCACCAACACGGTCCAGATCGGCTACCACGTCACGGGCACGGTCATCGAGGCAGATCGGTCGAACAATGTGGACCAGGACGTGGACATCCTGCGCGGTCCTGACCTGATCGTATCGGACGTTTGGTGGGAGCCCTCTTCGCCCAAGGCGGGCCAGCCCATCACCGTTTACGTGACCATCGAGAACCAGGGGAAGGACGACGTGGTCGCCCGCTGGGATGGCAGTGCCGATGCCTGGTGGCTCTTTGTCGTGGAGCTCTACGCCAAAGGGAGTGGCTTCACGCCGGCTGGTCCGCCCAGCGACGTCTTTGACCACGCCGGAGGGTACTGTAGCGATGCTGCCTGCTCCCAGACCCGGATGGAGTATCTGGCCTGGCCTTCCCAGCTTCAGGCGAGGCAGATACGTCAGTTGGCCTTCCCCCTTGTATTGCCGGCGGATACCTATCGCATCTACATCCAGGCGGACGTGAGCTGGCCGGGAGGGGGCTATTGGGGGAAGTCCTTCGGGCTGATCCGGGAGGCGATTGAGACGAACAATGTCTACGACGGCGGGGTGATGGTGGTCGGCGAGCCCTCCTACGATGTCTACCTGCCCGTCGTGTTGCGCAATCGCTGATGCTTGTGGAGGCAGAGGTGCCCGACCCTGAGGGGGCGGGTGCTGCGAAGCATACCCGTTGAGAGAGGGGCAGACATGAAGGGAATGTGCTCTGTTCAGGGGCTCAAGCTGGTGGCGTGGCTTCTTCTGTTCGGTCTGGTGATAGGAGGACTCGTGGGAGAGGCAGCAGCCCAACCCCCAACGCCTACCCCGCCAGGCCCGACGCCGACCTTTACCGC
>WFUY01000406.1 GCA_015484715.1 Thermoflexales bacterium
ATAGGGAGCAAGCAATGGCCTCCCCGTTCCCTGGGATGGATCTCCACCTGGAATCCCCCGACGTCTGGCCCGATTTCCAAAGCGTCCTGGCCGCAGAGATTCGTGCTGAGCTCAACACCCTGCTACCCGAGCCCTACTACGCCCGGCTCCAGGTGCGCCTGGAGGTGGGTATCGTGCTGGGGGAGGGAGGCCCACGCCGCATCGTGCCCGACGTCGTGGTGATGCGCCGGCCTGAGAAGCCCGAAGCCGTCGCTCCGGCACGCGACCGGCCCCGCACCGAGATCAGCGAGCCCGTCTACCTGACCGTCCACAGCGAGCCCCTCCGCCACCCTTTCGTGGAGATCCGGGACCCCACCCGGGGGCACAAGCTGATCACGCTGATCGAGATCGTCAGTCCCTCCAATAAGGGCCCCGGCCCCGACCGAGAAGCCTACGAGGCGAAGCAGCGGGAGATCCTGCACAGCGATGCCAACCTCATCGAGATTGACTTGCTGCGCGGGGGAGAGCGCCTGCTGCCCTACCCAGAGCTCCGCCAGGCCGTGGCTCGACTCTCCCCCGACTACCTGATCCTGGTCAACCGCGCCCTGGGCCGACGGGAGAGGGGAACCGACTACGAACTCTACCCGGTCGGCCTGCGGGAACCGCTGCCCTGCATCCCAGTGCCGCTACGCTTCGGCGACCGGGATCTCCCGCTAGACCTCCAGGTGATGGTGAACCGGGCCTACGATCGCGGTCCCTACCGCCGGATGATTGACTACACCCGTCCTCCCGACCCCCCGCTCTCCGAAGAGGACGCGGCTTGGGCCGATGCGCTGCTGCGGGAGGCTGGACTGCGCTGAGGGAGATTGCCCCCTCTCCGCCGCCGGCGTAGCCATCCCGCCAGATCGTCCACCAGGCTGTAGACGGTCGGCACCACGACCAGCGTGAGGAAGGTGCTGACCAGCAGCCCGCCGATCACCACCGTCGCCAGCTCCGAGGCGATGAGGGCCCCCTCGGTGAAGCCCAAGGCCAGCGGGATCAGGGCCAGCACGGCGGCCAGCGCCGTCATCCAGATGGGGCGCAGCCGGGTCCGGCCCGCCTCGATCAGCGCCTCGCGAGCCCCCATCCCCTTCCGCGTCCGGTTCTGCTGCACCCGGTCTATCAGGACGATGGCATTGGTGACGACGATGCCGATGAGCATCAGCATCCCGATGAGGGCCGAGACCCCCAGCACCCGCCCACTGAGGAAGAGGGCGAAGAGGGCCCCGGTGGCCGCGAAGGGCAGGGAGAAGAGGATGGTGAAGGGGTGGACCGGTGAGCGGAAGGCGAGGGTCATAATCAGGTAGACCACCAAAGTGCCGATGACCATCGCCTTGCCCATATCCTGGAAGCTCTCCACCTGCTGACGGCTGGTGAAGCCAGCCTCCACCCGCACCCCTGGCGGCATATCGGGCAGCGAAGCCACCTTCTCCCGGGCCGCCGCGTTCACCCGCATCAGGTCCTTGCTCCGCACTTCGGCGCTGAACTGGATCGCCTGCTGACCGTTGATCCGGGTGATCAAGCTCAGCCCCTGACCCGGTGCAGCGATGGGCAGATCGCTGGAGACGTTGACCAACTCCGGCATCTCCCGCAGCGCCGCCAAGGCCAGATCGTTGGCCTTTACCAGGTCCTCGTAGTTCTCCGCCGTGATCACCAGGTCGAAGCCACCCATGTGGGCTGCGGCGAAATCGCCGATGGTCACCCGGGCCTCCTCGATCTGGGAGAGCTTCCGCAGGTAGCCCCGGATCCGCTCGACCAGCGCCTCCTCGTTCGCTCCCTCCTGCAGCGTGACCATCACCGCCGCTTGGCGGGGGTCCACCCCTCCAAAGGAGAGGGAGGATTCCATCTCGCTGCTCCCCACCACCGTGAAGAAGGTCTCGACCCCTTGCAACCGCTTCAGGTAGGTCTCCACCTGCCGGACCGTCTCGTCGGTCGTCGCCATGTCGGTCCCCGGCGGCATAGTGATCTGCACGTTGATGGTGGACTCCCCCATTTTGGGCAGGAAGGAGAGAGGGATGAAGCGGACCAGCCCCAGGCTGGCCAGGAAGAAGGCGAAGGCGAGGACAAGGGTGACGGCGCGATGGCGCAGGGCGAAGCGAAGGGTAGGGGTGTAGAGCCGCTGCATCCAGGTTTCCCCCGCCGGCGGCAGGTGCTCCTTGCGGATGAGCAGGTAGGCCAGGAGGGGGACCACGGTGATGGCCACCAGGTAGGAGGCGGCCAGGGCGAAGGTGACCGTCAGGGCGAAGGGGAGGAAGAACTCGCCGATGAGCCCGCCGATGAGCCCCAGGGGCAGGAAGACGGCGACCGTCGTGGCCGTGGAGGCCAAGATCGCCATCGCCACCTCCCGCGTCCCGCCCAGGACTGAGGTGTGAAGATCATCCCCCCGCTGGATGTGGCGGTAGATGTTCTCCAGGACGACGATGGAGTCGTCCACCACCCGGCCCACCGCCACCGTCATCCCGCCCAGGGTCATCATGTTCAACGTCAGACCGCCCAGCTTCATCAGGGCGAAGCCGATCAGGACGGAGAGGGGGATGGAGACGGCGGTGACGAGGGTGGAACGCACGCTGAAGTGGAGGAAGAGGAAGATGACAAGGATGGCGAAGAAGGCCCCCAGCACC
>WFUY01000407.1 GCA_015484715.1 Thermoflexales bacterium
CTTCTGCCCCCGTTCCGTTTTGAACTCCTGGCAGCGAGCCGTCTGGAGGATCGTTCCGCCCCGCTGGATGATCCCCCCGACATCCCGAGGCCCCATCGGATGGATGTCGCCCTCCAGCAGGCCGGTGAAGCCCCGATGGATGCCGTAAGGCTCCAGACCGTAAGCGAGGGCCGTGCGTACCACGGCCCTCACCGCTGCGTTCATCCCCGGTGCATCCCCCCCGCTGGTCATCACCGCAATGCGTTTCATCGTTTACCTCCCAGTCGAGACTTGGGCAGTCCCGCTCAGTAGAGGAACATCGGCTTCCCCTCGACACGACGGGTCTTGGGACGGTATTCCTCAATGTCGTACAACTCGTCCACGTCCACCCGCTTGACCCCCTCGGTAACCGTCTTGAGCGGCACGTGGGTGTAGGTGCCGTGGCGCAGGGCCACCATCCGATTGTAGCGCCGGTCCACGATTAGGTCCATCGCAATGTTGGCGTAGTTCATCGCCACCATCAGGTCCAGAGAGTCGGGAGCCCCGCTGCGCATCAGGTAGGCCAGGCGCTGGTAGAGGACCTCCTCACCGGTGATGCGCTGGATCTCCCGGCCCGTGACCTCTCCGATCCCCCCCAGCCGGCGATGACCGTAGGCATCCTCAGGCCCCGACTCGATGACGGTGCCGCCGATCATCTGGGCACCCTCGGAGATGGTCATCATCGCGTAGTGGCTGGGATTTTCCCTCTTATCCTTCTGGAGCAGGTAGGCCAACTTCTCCGGGTCAAAGGGCACCTCGGAGATGATGGCCCGGTCCACACCGGAGAGGTAAGCGGCGATGAGGGAGGTCTCGCCGGAATTGCGCCCGAAGAGCTCGACGATGGCGATCCGCTCGTGGGAGCCCGTCGCCGTGCGCAGTTGGTGGATGAACTGGACACTCCGCGTGACCGCCGTGGAGAAGCCGATACAGTAGTCGGTGCCGTAGACGTCGTTGTCCATCGTCTTGGGAATGGCGACGACCGGCAGCCCCTCTTGGTGAACCCGAACGCCGTAGCTGAGGGTGTCGTCCCCGCCGATGGGCACCAGGACGTCAATCTTCAGGTGCTCCAGAACCTGCATGACGTGAGAGGTGAAGTCCTGGGCCCTTGTCAGGTCGGCCTTGTCCCGCAGGAAGTCGGGGACCTCGTGGGGACGCACGTTGCTGGGGTTGATGCGGGAGGTGTGCAGGAAGGTGCCCCCGGTGCGGTCAATGGTGCGCACCGCCTGCTTGTCCAGGGGAACCGTACAGACCTGGTGGGTCGCAGGATCATCCGGGTTGTAGTTCAACAGCCCCCACCATCCCCGACGAATGCCGATCACGTCATAGCCTTCGTCTACAGCCCGGTTGACCAAAGCCTTGATGCAGGGGTTGAGACCAGGGACATCGCCCCCACCGGTCAGGACTCCAATGCGCATCGTTTCCCTCCTTGCTCGTCGTTGGTCGTGATCAGGGATTGGTGAAGTCAGCCACCTGTCCGCCGGTGACTCGGACCAATTCGCTGAAGGAAATGGCGAAGAGGATGTCCGGATGGCCGGCCGCGGCATAGACCGTCTCGAAACGCTCCAGGGAGCGGTCTATCCAGGTGGGAAGGGGGTGCCGATGGCCCACCGGCGGCACGCCTCCTACCGGGAACCCGGTCTCCTCTTCGACGCGACGGGCATCGGCGATCTTCACCCGGCGGACCCTCAGCAGCCCTTTGAGCCGATCGGTCGCCACCCGGCGGTCACCGGCCACCAGCAGGAGGATCGCCTGCCCATCGGCCAAGAAGAGCAGCGATTTGACGATGCTGCCCAGGGGAACCCCCAGGGCTTGGGCGGCCAGGGGGGCTGTGCGTCCGCTCTGCTGGAGCGGAATGAAGGATACCACGACTCCGGCAGCCGTCAACGCCTGCCTGACCGCCTCTGGCCCCCGTCCTTCGCCTTCGCTGTCGAGCACGTCCTCCCCCTTGAGTTCATCCAATCACCGACGACACGGGCTGATCGCGCCCTCCCAACCCGTACGACCTCTGCCTTCCTCCCTCACCCATCCACCACCCGAACCGCCTCCGGCCCCAGCAGATCGACCAGATCCCGCTCCAACTCAGGGCAGTACCCCGTGGTGTCGTTGGGGAAGTCCAGTTCCACATCGCCGTTCGGTCCGCCGAGCAATCGGATGGTGAAGCGGTCCTGGCCTTCGTAGCGCAGGAGGGTGGCGTGAACCCGGCGCAACCGTTTCTTGTCCGCCTCCAGGTCCTCGGTGCGGTGGAAGAGGATGAGCAGCCGCCGGCGCTGCCGGGGCGCAGGGGCATGCGTCTCCCTGGCCTCCTTAACCGGCGCAACCGCCGGGGCTGCTGAGGAAACCTCCGACGCCGGCGCCGGTGCCGCCTCGGCCACCGGCACCGGGCTCCACTCCGGCGGTGGCGGGGGCTCCTCGGGAGGCGGAGGCATCGCCTCTTGCCCCCTGCCTCCTGCCC
>WFUY01000408.1 GCA_015484715.1 Thermoflexales bacterium
GCGATGGCCACCATCGAGGGCGCTCGCGCCATCCACCTCTCCCACCTCATCGGCTCGCTGGAGGTGGGGAAGCGGGCGGACATCGCCGTCGTGGACCTCAGCGGCGTCCACCTCACGCCCAAGTTCGCCCGCGATCCCGACGCCATCTACTCCCAACTCGTCTACGCCGCCAAGGCCGCCGACGTCCGCCACGTCTGGGTCAACGGGCGGCCGCTGATGCGCGACTGGCAGGTGCTCACCCTCGACGAGCCGGTCCTGCAGGCCGAGGCCCAGGCCATCGCCCGCCGCATTGACGCCTTCCTCGTCGCCCGCGAGGGGAACGTCCTGGACAAGCTGGTCGCCATCTCCGACGTGGAGATTGACGAGACCTTCGAGGTGCAGGTCAAGGTCCGGCTGGACGACCCCGCCATCATCGAGGCCGCCCTCCGGCGGGAGGACATAGACGTCGTCAAGCCGACCATCCGCCGTCAGTACGACACCTACTTCTTCTTCGACGACCCCGAGCAGGGACGCCTGCGCTACCGGGAGGATGAGGTGCTGGACGAGGAGGGGAACATCAAGGAGGTCTTCTACCGGCTGACGCTGACGGGACCGGCCAAGGAGCGGGAGTACGCCAACGCCGTCCTCCTCTCCCGCTCCCGCTACAACGCGCCGGCCACCCGCAGCCTGCGCTTCTACCGGGAGTACTTCCAGCCGGCCGGCGAGCGGGAGGTCCACAAAGAGCGCAAGCGGTGGCGCATCATCTACCGGGACACCGGCTTCGCCGTCAACCTGGACCGCATCCTCCACCCGCCGACGGAGGGCTACTACCTGGAGATCAAGAGCCGCACCTGGTCCAAGGCCGACGCCGAGCTGAAGGCCCGCTTCATCGGCGAACTCCTCGCCATCCTGGGCGTGGAGGCCCGCAAGCTGGAACGCCAGGAGTACTTCGACCTGGTCGAGGCCCTCTGAGCGGGGGACCGGAATCCCTGAAGCCCTGAAGGGGGTGAAGGCACTGAGCGCCGTCGTGTTGAAACCCGGTCGGGAAAAGCCCGTCCGCCAGCGCCACCCCTGGCTCTTCTCCGGCGCGGTGGCCCGCATCGAGGGGTCGCCGGCCGACGGCGACCTGGTGGAGGTGCGGGCTGCCGATGGCTCCTTCCTGGCCCGAGGCTACCTCAACCGCGCCTCCCAGATCGTCGTCCGGCTGCTCACCTGGGACCCCGAAGAGCCCGTGGACGCGGCCTTCTGGCAACGGCGGCTGGAGCGGGCCATCCGGGGCCGGGCCGCCCTCGCCGCCGATCCGACGACGACCGCCTACCGGCTCGTCCACGCCGAGGCGGACGGGCTGCCGGGCCTCATCGTGGACCGGTACGGGGATTGGCTGGTGCTCCAGGCCCTCACCCTGGGGATCGAGCGGCGGAAGCGGGAACTGGCCCGCCGGCTGGCCGGGCTGGTGGATGGCGTGGTCGGCATCTACGAGCGCTCCGACGTGGATGTGCGGGCCAAGGAGGGTCTGGAGCCGGCCACCGGTACGCTGTGGGGGAAGCCCCCTCCCGACCGGCTGGTGATCCGGGAGAAGGGCTTCCGCTTCTGGGTGGACCTGCGGCGGGGCCACAAGACGGGCTTCTACCTGGACCAGCGGGAGAACCGGGCCCGGCTGCCCCCCTTCTGCGCCGACGCCGAAGTGCTCAACGCCTTCGCCTACACCGGAGCCTTCGCCGTCTACGCCGCGGCCGGGGGGGCTGCCCAGATCGTCAACCTGGACACCTCCGGCGAGGCCCTGGCCCTGGCCCGAGAGCAGATGGCCCTGAACGGCTTCCATCGCCCCCAGGACGAGTACGTGGAGGGGGACGCCTTCCAGGTGCTGCGGCGCTACCGGGATGCCGGCCGCACCTTCGACGTCGTCATCCTGGACCCCCCTAAGTTCGCCTTCTCCCGCCGACACCTGGAGCGGGCCAGCCGGGGGTACAAGGACATCAACTGGCTGGGGATGCGGCTCCTGCGGCCTGGAGGCATCCTCTTCACCTTCTCCTGCTCCGGCCTGGTCTCCGAAGACCTCTTCCAGAAGATCCTCTTCGCGGCGGCCCTGGACGCGGGACGGGAGGTGCAGATCGTGGGCCGGCTGAGCCAGGGGAGCGATCACCCCATCCTGCTCACCTTCCCCGAGTCGGCCTACCTGAAGGGTTTCATCTGTCGTGTATGGTGAGCGTTATGTGGAGGTGCGCCGATGCCCTCGCCCTTTCCCGGTATGGACCCCTACCTGGAGCACCCTGACCTCTGGCCCGACCTGCACCACCGGCTCATCACCGCCCTGGCGGACGCGCTAGGCCCCCAGGTGCGCCCCCGCTACGTGGTCCGGGTCGAGGTCCGCACCTATCGGGAGACCGCCGCCGGTCTAGAGCTTCTCGGACGCCCCGACGTAGACGTGGGCCACGTGATGCGGGAGCAGGCAGCCGCTGCCTATCGAGCCCCCTCGCCCTCGCAACCTCGGCCTGTCCGGGTGCCGGTCACCGGCTGGATCCGACAGGGCTACCTGCAGGTCAGGGACCCGGCCACAGGCGACATCGTCACCGTGGTCGAGTTGCTCTCGCCCACCAACAAACGGCCCGGTCCGAACCGGCGGGACTACGAACGGAAGCGGCAGGCCATCCTCGACTCCTCCAGTCACCTGGTCGAGATTGACCTGCTGCGCCAGTACCCACCGATGCCTATGGAAGGTGCCGGGGAGGTCGGCCACTATCGCATCCTGGTGAGCCGCAGCGAGCGCCGCCCCCAGGCCGACCTCTACCTCTTCAACGTGCGCGATCCGATCCCCACCTTCCCCCTCCCGCTGCGCCCGGGCGACGAGGAGCCGTTGGTGGACCTCAACGC
>WFUY01000409.1 GCA_015484715.1 Thermoflexales bacterium
CTTCCCACTCTCCCTCCCACCCCGAAGCGGTGAGCCACCCGGGAATGATCCCCCCCGAGCGGTGGTGCTCTCTCCTTACTGGGGGCCTGCTATCCGCCAGTGGGAATCCCTGATCGCCTACTGGGCTGAAGAGCGAGGGTTGGACCCTGATCTGGTAGCCGCCGTGGTGCGCAAAGAGTCCATCGGGCAGGCTCAGAAAGAGGGTCCCTACGGAGCGGTTGGACTGATGATGGTGATGCCGGCCGAGGCGGGTTTCCCCTGGCGACCCTCGGCCGAGGCGCTGAAAGACCCCTCCTTGAACCTGGCTTGGGGGACGGGAATCCTGACCGAGATCGTCCACAAGGCACAAGGCGACCTGGTTCTGGCCCTCTCGGCCTACAACGGCGGATGGGACCAGGTTCACCTGCCGAGCACCCGACAGTACGCCCAGAGCGTCCTGACCTTCTACGCCTACGCCGTTGCCGGCCGTTATGGCTATTCGTACCAGGAGAGCAAGGCCTGGACGATGGTGCTGATCACCCAGGTGAATGGTCGGCCTCAGGAGATCCAGGTTCTCTCCTCAGGGCACTATTTGGCCCCCTGCTTCGACAACGTGGGCCAGCTCTACCAGGCTTATCCGTGGCTGGATAGCGCCCCCCACACGGTGGCAGCCCGCTATGAGGACGGCGAGGGCCGCCAGGTCCAGGTCCGCGTGTGGGTGCTGCCGGGACCGCCGGGCTTGGGATTGCACCGACTCATCGCCGGCGTGGAGGCGGCCTCAGGAGAGGCCGAAACCCCTTCCATCCAACCCGGTGGGTAGGAAAAGGAGCACTGCCTGTGATCCCGATCCGCGACACCATCCGCTCCCGCCGTTTCCCCGTGGTCAACACCTCGTTGATCCTGCTCAATGTCCTGGTCTTCCTCTTTGAGGCCTCGCTAGGACCACGTTCCCTGAACCAGTTTGTGATGGCCTTCGGCCTGGTCCCCCGCCGTTTCTGGGCCCATCCGGGCCTCGAGGAGTTCACCACCATCTTCACGGCGATGTTCATGCACGGGGGCTGGTGGCACCTGATCTCAAACATGCTGGCCCTCTACATCTTCGGGGACAACGTGGAAGACCGGATGGGACACCTGCGCTACCTGGCCTTCTACCTGGTGGGGGGCGTTGCCGCCGCTTTTGCACACCTGTGGATGTATCCCCTCTCCGGGGTCCCCACAGTGGGGGCCAGCGGTGCCATCTCAGCCGTCTTGGGAGCCTACTTCGTTCTCTTCCCCACCTCGCGGGTCATCACCCTGATCCCCATCTTCTTCTTCGTCGAGATCGTGGAGATCCCTGCCTTCTTCTACCTGGGGTTCTGGTTCCTCTCTCAGCTCTTCAACGGGCTCTTCGCGCTGACGGCCTCCGTCTTTCAGAGCGGTGGCGTGGCCTGGTGGGCCCACATCGGAGGGTTCGTCGCCGGCATCGTCTTGGTGCGGCTCTTCGCCCGGCGCAGCCCGCGCCCCTCCTACCCCGATGAATACTGGCCCTGGTAGACAGCAGGAGGATGCCCTATGACCATCTTCGACCTCTTCTGGCTTTTCTTCATCGTCACAAGCCTGTGGCCAGCGATGCAGAAGCGGATGCTGGAGGCTTCCCGCCTGCGGCTGATGCAGCGCCTCGAGCAGGAGCGTAAGAGCCGCGTCATCGCCCTGATCCACCGCCAGGAGACGATGGCCCTCCTGGGTTTCCCCATCTTCCGCTACATCAACATTGAGGACAGCGAGGAGGTGCTCAGGGCCATCAAGCTGACCGATGACTCGGTGCCCATTGACCTGATCCTGCACACGCCGGGCGGGTTGGTGCTGGCCGCCGAGCAGATCGCCCACGCCCTGCGCAAACACCCGGCCAAGGTTACCGTCTTCATCCCCCACTACGCGATGTCCGGCGGCACCCTCATCGCCTTGGCCGCCGACGAGATCGTGATGGACGAGAACGCCGTCCTGGGGCCGGTGGACCCGCAGCTCGGGGAGTACCCGGCGGCTTCCATCGTCAAGGTCCTGGAGATGAAAGACCCCAACGAGGTGGAGGATAAAACGCTTATCCTGGCCGACGTGGCCCGGAAGGCCATCGCCCAGGTGAAGCAGACGGTCCAGGAGATCCTGTCGGAGCATATGGAATCCGCCCAGGCCGAGCGGCTGGCCGAGCTCCTCTCCCAGGGGCGGTGGACCCACGACTACCCCATCACGGTGGAGGAAGCCCAGGAGTTGGGGTTGCCGGTCTCGACAGAGATGCCCGATCTGGTCTACAAGCTGATGGCTCTCTACCGCCAGCCGGCTCAGCAGCGCCCCTCGGTGCAGTATGTGCCCGTGCCCTACCGGGGCCGGGGGAGCCCGGAGGGGCAAGGAACTCGCTCGTAGGCCGGCCGTGGCCGACCCGGGGCGGGCAGTAAGGCGGTAGTTGCGTGAAGGAGGAGAAGATCGCATGCCTGCACCCGACGTCCTCGCCATCGTCCTGGGAGGCGGACGGGGCACCCGCCTCTACCCCCTGACCAAGATGCGGGCCAAGCCGGCCGTCCCCATCGCCGGCAAGTACCGGTTGATTGACATCCCCATCAGCAACTGCATCAACTCCGGCCTCACCCGCATCTTCGTCCTCACCCAGTTCCTGTCGGCGTCGCTCCAGCGCCACGTCTACCAGACCTACAAGTTCGACGTCTTCTCCCAGGGCTTCGTCGAGATCCTGCCGGCCGAGCAGACGCTGACCAGCACCGATTGGTATCAGGGGACGGCGGATGCCGTTCGCCGCCAGATGAACCGCTTCCTCAGCCGGGCACCGGAAGATGCCCTGATCCTGGCCGGCGATCATCTCTACCGGATGGACTACCGGGATTTCATCCGCTTCCACCGGGAGAGCCGGGCCGACGTCACCATCGCCGTCCTGCCCATCTCGGCGGACGAGGCTTCCCGCTTCGGGATCCTGAAGACCAACGGCGAGGGCCGGATCGTCGCCTTCCGGGAGAAGCCCCAGGGGGCCGAGGCGCTGGCCGGCCTGGAGAGCTACCCGGGCCAGACACGCCCCTACCTGGCCTCGATGGGCATCTACATCTTTCGGATGGATGTCCTCGCTCGCCTGTTGGAGGAGGTGCCCGGCGAGGATTTCGGCCGGCACATCATCCCGGCGGCCATTGAATCGGCCCGCGTCTACGCCTTTCCCTTCCGGGGGTACTGGGAGGACATCGGGACCATCTCGGCCTTCTA
>WFUY01000410.1 GCA_015484715.1 Thermoflexales bacterium
ATCTATCAGACGGGGCAGAGTAGCACGATCGTTCCGGTTTGTCAAGGGGGGGGCAAAAACGAACCCTCCGACGGCGGACCGCCAACCGAGGACCGAGGACTAAGCACCGGTCTTGGACGTGGTGCGGAAGTGCCTGGAGAAACGCTGATTGTAGCATCGCCGGGAGAGAAGGGCAACGGCACGGAGCACCGGAAAATCCGTTGGCGGGAAGAAGCATTGGGTTGACTGCCGTAGACTCCCGAAGTCCAGCAGGCTTCGGGAGTCTTGACTCAGGAGTTATTCGCGCCAACGAAAATCCCGCGTCCGGTCACTCCCCTGTCACACCCGGCTGCTATAAAGGTCTCAAGAACCGAACCGACTGGGGGCGTCTCCCAGGAGGACCGGCATACAAAAGGAGCAAGAGAGATCATGGCAAAGAAAACGAAGTCCTGTTTGGCCCTCGGCCTCTGCCTGGCGCTCGTACTGGCCGGCTCCGTCTACGCCGGGGGCAAGCTTCTCGGCGCGAACGTTCAGGTCACCGATAGCGGCCTGGGGGAGTTCGGCGAGGCGCAACATGCCGACGTGGCCGCCACGGGCCATCATGCCGTCTATGCCGTCTGGGAGGACAACCGGGACGCCCCCAGCGACCCCGTCTTCCACGCCATCTACCTGGCCAAATCCACCGACGGCGGCGCTTCCTGGGGAACCAACGTGCACGTCAGCGATCCCAACTGGGAAGGGCAGGGCCTGTCCGACCCGGCGGTGGCCGTCGGGCCGGAGGGGAACGTCTACATCGTCTGGTACTTGGGCAACTGCTACTACTCCTGGTCCGATCCGGCGGTGTGCGGCGGGGCGGACCGGGAGAACGACGTCCACATCGCCCGCTCGACCGACGGCGGTGCGACCTTCCAAGAGGGCTGGCTGTGGGACGGCAACGATGACGGCGTCTTCAACAGCATCGCCCCGGCCCTGACGGTGGACGCCGTCAACGGCGGCCTGTACGCCATGCTCCACAACTACGTCAGCAGCGGCTACAACATCTACCTGATGGGCTCGACCAACCAGGGCGATAACTGGTGGCAGGTGCAGGTCAACGACCAGGCCCAGAGCGGGCGCGACCCCGGCACCGAAGGCCCCCAGATGAGCGTCGCCGCCCGCAACGGCGTGGTCTGCGCCGCCTGGGAGGACGGCCGGGGCAGCAACGCCATCTACGGGGCCTGCTCCACCGACCAGGGGAAGACCTTTGGGGCCAACTTCGCCCTGTCGGGCAGCAATGCCACTTACCCCCGCCTGGCCTTCGCCCCCGACGGGGCGCTCTACGCCGCCTACCAGCGGGGCGGTCAGGTCTACGTCCGGCGCTCGACGGACAACGGCGCCTCGTGGAGCAGCCCGGTGCAGGTCTCCTCCATCCCCAGTGGCGACGAACTGGGCCGCTGGGACCTGGCCGTGGACGGCAACGGTACGGTCGCTGTGCTCTGGGCCGAGGGAGTGTGGGGCACCTATGGGGCCAGCGACCTTTACCTCTCCACTTCCATAGACGACGGGCAGACCTTCGTAGCCCTCCCGGTGGAGGACGCCGGCGAGACCTACTCCCAGTACAGCCCGGCGCTGACCGCCTACGGCAGCGGCGACGACGCCCGCGCGGTGATGGTCTGGACCGATGATCGGAACACCCAGGACCAGGTCTGGGCCGCCCGCGCCGAGCTGGACGCCACCCCGCCCACGGCTCCTTCCAACCTGCGGGCCACCCCCGGCGACACGGTGGTGGATTTGACCTGGGACCCGGCCACCGACCGTAACGGCATCAGCGGCTACTACGTTCTCCGCGCCGCGACCTCTGGCGGCCCGTACACGGTGCTGAACCCTCTGCCCATCACCGACACCTCCTACCGTGATGTCGGGCTGGACAGCACGACCTACTACTACAGAGTCTACGCCGTGGACGGCACGGGCAATGTCGGGCCGACCTCCAACGAGGTGAGCGCGGCGGTGACGGTGGGCACCGACCTGCCGTTGAACGGGACCCTGGCCTACGAGTCGGGGGGCGACGTGCGCCTGCGCGACCTGCCTTCCCTGGGCAACGAGCGCACCCTGGGCCAGGGCTGGGCGCCCCTCTTCGGCCCCAACGGTCAGCGGGTCTACTACCGCTCCGGCCCCACCGTCGGCGGCTCCATCGTCTCCCGCAAGACGGACGGCAGCGACCTGCAGACCTACTTCTCCCACGACAAGCTCTACGGGGCCTTTGACATCGCCCGCGACGACACCGCCTACTTCGCCTGGATTCAGGAGCAGCAGTACGCCCAGTACGACCCCTACGAGTACTGGGACACCTACGAGCCCCACTACGGCACGAGCGGGGGCAGCCTCTATGTGGACAGCCACGAGTTCGCCGAGAGCCCCACCCTCTCCGCCGGGCGGGCCTGGCTGGCCTACACCAGCCTGGGCTACCACGCGCCCAACGTGTCCGCCGCGCAGTACGACCACGTGGCCCTCTGCCTGGCCGACCTGGGCAGCAACACCCGCGTAGCCCTCTACCAGGACACCAATTACCAGGACCCGGCCTTCGCTCCCTCCGGGAGCACGTTGGCCTTTGCCGCCGACTGGAGCGGCCAGTACGAGATCTGGAAGGCGACGGTGGGCAGCGACGGCAGCCTCTCGGACGTGACCCAACTGACGCGCGGGGCCGACGGCCTCTGGTCGCGGGCGCCGGCTTGGTCCTCTGACGGCCACTGGCTCGTCTTTCATCGGGACGTGAACGCCAGCCCGACGGTGACCGACACGCGGTTGTTCGTCGTCCGGGCCGACGGGGCATCGCTGCGGGCCTTGAACGTCGCCGGCGAGGAGCCGGCCTGGCACGGCGGGGGGCCGGCCCCGGCCGATCATTGGGTGTACTTGCCCTTGGTGCAGCGGAGATGAACGGGGGGACCACGGAAAGGGTCCTGGACTCACGGCGGAGAGGTTAGGGGCGCGGAGAGAAAGGGGAAACAGGAGGGAAGGATGCTGCGCAGAATGAGGTTGTGGATCGCCTTGTTGGGAGTGTTCTCCCTCATCCTTGTCGGCTCGGCCCACGCCGGGAGCAGGCTCCTCGGCAACAACGTCCAGGTCACCGACGACGCTTTCAACAACACCGAATTCGGCGAGGCCAACCGGCCCGACGTAGCCGTCAACGGCTACAAGGTGTACGCCGTGTGGGAGGACAGCCGGGACGACCCCTTGGGTTCCGCCGCCGAAATCTACTTCGCCCGCTCCGCCGACGGCGGGGCCACCTGGAGCACCAACGTCAACCTCAGCCAGGATGTCGTGGACGGCATCCAATATCCTGCCATCGCCGCCGATGCCACCGGCTGGGTGTACGTCATCTGGGCCAGTTACCTCCCCCCCGATCCGGCCGAGTACGCCGTGTATATGACCCGCAGCAACAACCACGGCCAGACCTTCGAGACCCCCTGGATGCTGGGGTATCACACCGCCGAGTACTACTCTTTCGACCCCGAGATCGCCGCCGAGCCGAGCGGAGGCTATGTCTACGTGGTCATCAATGCCCCCTGGACGAGTGATACTTACACCGTCTATGTGGCCCGTTCCGAGGATTATGGCGAGAGCTGGCCTGGAGGCTGGCAGCAGGTCAACGACGTGAACGGCGCCGGGGTCAGCGATGAGAGTTTCTACGGGCCGCAGATGAGCATCGTTGCCAGCGACGCCATCGTCTGCGTGGCCTGGGAGGATGGCCGGGACGGTTATATGCGCATCTATGGCGACTGCTCCACCGACCACGGGGCCCACTGGGGCACCGATTTCGCCATCTCCCCTTCGGGCGTTACAGCCTCTCACCCCCATCTGGTCCTGGCCCCCGATGGCGCCCTCTACGCCGCCTACCAGGTGGATGACACCATCTACGTTCGCCGCTCCACGAACAACGGGACCTCCTGGAGCAGCCCTGTGCGGGTCGCCACCGACATAACCGAAGGCCCGCCTCCCCTGCACCTGAACTGGGATATGGCCGTGGATGGTAACGGCACCGTCGCCATCGTGTGGATGTCGGAGAAGAGTTACATCACCGGGGATCAGAACATCAACCTCTCCACCTCCATTGACGACGGCCAGAGCTTCACCACCTTGTCCGGCATCCAGGATTTCGACGGCGGCCACGAGCAACCGGCCATCGCCGCCGCTGGCAGCGGCGACTACGCCCGCGCCTACCTGGTCTGGGACGTGGACAGCGCCGACAACGACCAGATCTGGTCGGTCCGGGCCGAGCTGGACGCCACCCCGCCCACGACTCCTTCCAACCTGCGGGCCACCCCCGGCGACACGGTGGTGGACCTCACCTGGGATCCGGCCACCGACCGCAACGGCATCGGCGGTTACTACGTCCTCCGGGCCACCCAGAGCGGCGGGCCCTACACCGTGATCAACCCCTTCATCATCACCGACACCTCCTACCGGGACGTGGGTCTGAGTAGCGGCACCTACTACTACAAAGTCTACGCCGTGGACGGCACGGGCAACGTCGGCTCCACCTCGAACGAGGTAAGCGCGGCCGTCACCGCCGGCAGCGACCTGCCCCTTAACGGCACCCTGGCCTACGAGGCCGGCACAGGCGACGTCCGCCTCAACGACCTGCCCGGCCTGAGCAACGAACGCACCCTGGCGCAGGGGGAGTCGCCCCACTTCTCCTCCGACGGGAGCCGGGTCTACTACTACAGCAGCGGCGCCATCCTCTCCCGGCCCACCGGCGGCGGCAACGCCCAGACCCATTACACCGATGCCAACCTGACGAGCTGGTTCGATCTGCCTGATGACACCAGTTACTTTGCCCGGATAGAGCAGCAGTTCTACGCCGGCATCAACCCCGGTGAGATGTGCTATGCCTGGGAGCCCCGTTACGGGCCGTTCAGCGGGAGCGACATCTACGTGGCCAGCCAGGCGATGGCCCAAAGTGTGACACTTTCACCGGACCGGCGGTGGCTGGCCTACACCACCGTTGGCTGGTGCACCGGCCCGTCGCAGGGGCAATACACCGTCAGCAGGCTCTGCCTGGTCAACCTGAGCACCCAGGAGAAAACCTGCACCGAGGACCTCCACAACTACCAGGACCCGGACTTCGCTCCCTCCGGCGGATGGCTGGTCTTCGCTGCCGACTTCAGCGGACGGTACGAAATCTGGAAGGCCCAGGTCCAGAGCGACGGGAGCCTGACCGACCTGACCCAGCTCACCCGCAGCGACGACAAGTGGTCCCTGCAACCGGCCTGGTCCTCCGACGGCAACTGGGTGGTCTTCGTCCGGGGCACTCCCGCCGGCGACGATGTGAGGCTGCCGGACCTCCAGAACCCACGACTCTACGCCGTGCGGGCCAATGGCGCTTCCCTGCGGGCGCTGAACGTCGCCGGCGAGGAGCCGGCCTGGACCGGTGGCGGGCCGGCAGGGGGAGGGAGCCACCGGGTCTACCTCCCGCTGGTGGTGAGGCCATAGTAGGGCGGATGCCCAAGATGTGGGTGATCACCAGATTCATCCCCGGTGATTACCCATATCTTTGGAGATAGGGAGACCGGCCGTCCACGAATGGGGCACGAATACACGAATTAAGGACCGCCTCATTCGTGCATTTGTGGGAAATTCGTGGATGGCCTGCTACGGACCACTCTCTCGCTCGCTTGTGGGTAATCACCAGATTCATCCCCATTGACCGGAGTGGACCGCTATGCTATACTG
>WFUY01000411.1 GCA_015484715.1 Thermoflexales bacterium
CCCGCCCGGACGTTCACGTCCGGGCTCAGGAGCAAAGCCCTGCGGACTAAGACAGCCCTCGAAGGAGGCTTGGTTGGCCGAGCCGGGCGGTTTAGCGCCCGGCGGGAGCGGTCAGGACGGTTGATCGAGGTCCGCTCGATGCGGTACTAGAAAGCCCCCTCCCCACCGTAGGAGGGCTTTCCAGGCCCGACAGAACCTCTGATGGGAGGGCCTTCCAAAGCCCAAGACTTGTGGCCGAACCTGTTGAGATCAGGGAAGGAAGCTTATGGTCGAGGAGAGCAACCTGGGGAAGATCGAAATCTCGCCCACCGCCATCGCCACCATCGCCAGCCAGGCTGTGCTCAGCACCTATGGGGTGGTCGGCATGGCCTCCCGCAACCTGGTGAGCGGGCTGACCAGCGCCCTCTCCCGACGCGCCCACAAGGGGATCGAGGTCCACGTCCAGGACCACCAGATCATCATTGACGTCTACGTCATCATCGAGTACGGCACCCGCATCGCTTCCGTCGCCCAGAGCATCAAGAACGTCGTCAAGTTCGCGGTGGAAAAGGCCGTCGGCGTGCCGGTCACCGCCGTCAACGTCCACGTAGAGGGGCTGCGCATCAGCGACGTGGATTGAGAGCCCGGGAGCGATCCGCCGTCCACGAATATCCCACAAATGCACGGATGCATATGGATCGAGAACAGGCCCACCCCGTTGTGATGCTGGATGGACAGGGTTTCCGCCGCCTGGTCGAGGCCGGGATGCACTGGCTGCGCCAACACCAGGCCGCCATCAACGCCCTCAACGTCTTCCCCGTGCCCGACGGTGACACGGGGACCAACATGCTGCTGACGATGCAATCGGCCTGGGCCGAGATCGCCCACTGCGAAGAGGCGAAGATCGGCGCCGTCGCCCACAAGGTCGCCCACGGAGCCCTGATGGGCGCCCGGGGCAACTCCGGCGTCATCCTCTCCCAGATCTGGCGGGGCTTCGCCCGCGCTCTGGACGATCAGGAGCGGATGACGGCAGCCGACCTGGCCCGCGCGATGCAGGAGGCCGCCGACACCGCCTACAAAGGCGTGATTCGCCCCGTCGAGGGCACGATCCTGACGGTGGTCCGGGAGGTGGCCGAGGCCGCCCGGGCCGCCGCCGTCCGCTACCAGGACATCACCCAAGTCTTCGCCCATATGGTGAGCCGAGGACGAGAGGCCGTCGCCCGCACCCCCCTCCTGCTCCCCGTTCTGGCCGAGGCCGGCGTGGTGGACGCAGGGGGCCAGGGCCTCTTCGTCATCCTGGAGGGGATGTGGAACGCCCTGCGGGGGGAGCGGATCGAGGCGGAAGAGCTGGTGGAGGCAGGGGAAGCCATCTCCCCCGCCTTCCAGGCCGAGGAGGTCCCCGAAGCGGGTGAGGCTGGCTACGGCTACGACGTCCAGTTCATCCTCGTGGGCCACGACCTGGACGTGGACCGCATCCGCGCCGACATTGACGCTATGGGCGACTCGACGCTGGTCGTCGGCGACGCCAACACCGTTAAGGTCCACGTCCACGTCCACGACCCCGGCGTTCCCCTGAGCTACGCCGTCCGCTGGGGCTCCCTGCGGGACGTGGTGGTCGAGGATATGCAGGCCCAGTACGAGAGCTTCGTCCAGGAGCGCGACCAGGAGCAGAGTGCTCCCCTGGTCGCTGCCCCTGCTCCAGAGCGGCCGGAGGCCCTGGTGGACGTCGTGAGCGTCGCCCCGGGGGAGGGGCTGGCCCGCGTCTTCAAGAGCCTGGGCGTCGGGGCGGTGGTCGCCGGCGGCCAGACGATGAACCCCAGCACCCAGGAGCTGCTGGAGGCCATCGAGGCGGTCCCGGCCCCCCAGGTCATCCTGCTGCCCAACAACGGCAACGTAATTATGGCCGCCCGGCAGGCAGCGGCGCTGGCCTCCAAAGAGGTCGCCGTCGTCCCCTCCCGCACCATCCCCCAGGGGATCGCCGCGCTCTTGGCCTTCAACCCCCAGGCCGACCTGGACACCAACCTCCCCGCGATGGAAGGGGCAATGGAGGAGGTGACCACCGGTGAGATCACCACCGCCACCCGCTCCGTGGAGATGAACGGCGTGACGGTGGCCGCCGGCCAGGTGATCGGCCTGGTGGACGACCAGTTGGCGGCCGCTGGCGACCGGATCGAAGAGGTGATCTGGATCACCTTGGAGAAGATGAACGCCGCCGAGCAAGAGGTGATCACCCTCTACTACGGCGATGATGTGAGCCAGGAGGAAGCAGAGGCCCTGGCCGAGGCCATCCGCCAGCGCTACCCGGAGCAGGAGGTCGAGGTCATCGAGGGAGGACAACCCCACTACCACTACATCCTCTCGGTCGAATGAGGCTATGCGTTCCCAGAGCGTTTCCCGAAGGAAGCCAGGACGGGTTCGCATCGTGACCGACAGCTCCGCCCAACTGAGCCCTGATCTGGTCCGAGCCCTGGAGATCACCGTTGTCCCCCTGGAAGTCGAGTGGGGGGGAAGGCGGCTGCGCGAAGGGCTGGACTTGAGCGCTGAGGAGTTCGCCCTGCGCTTCGCCCAGAACACCACGACGACCATCGTCCATCCGCCCTCCATCGCTGCCTTTCAGGAGGTCTACAAGCAGTTGAGCCAGACGACCAGCCAGATCCTCTCGTTGCACCTGGCCGGCTCCCTGAGCAAGACGCTGGAGCACGCCCGGGCAGCCGCCGATCACTTCTTGGGGCGATGCCGGATCGTCGTGATGGACTCCCAAGCCGCCTCGCTGGGCCTGGGCATCCTGGTCGAAGCTGCCGCCCGGGCTGCCCTCCGGGGCACCCCCCTGGACGAACTGATTTCCCTGATGCGGGGGCTGATCCCCCACATCTACCTGGCCTTCATCACCGAACATCTGGAGTATCTGGAACGGTGGGGGCGGATCGGTCCCTCCCAGGCCATCCTGGGCACGATGCTGGGGATCAAGCCCTTCCTCACCCTGGAGGAGGGGGACCTCATCCCCCTGGAGAAGGCCCAGAGCAAGCTCCAGGGGGTGGAGAAGCTGATTGAGTTTGTGGCCGAGTTCAGCGAGGTAGAGCAACTGGTTATCCTGCAGACGGGGCCGGGTTCCACCCGCGAGAGCAAGACCCTGCGCACCCGGCTGCGCGACCTCTTCCCGCGCCAGCCCATCCCGACGCGCATGGTCGCGCCCTCCCTGGCCGTCCACCTGGGTCCCGACAGCCTGGGCGTGCTGGTTTACGAACCCGCCTCCACGAGCCTGTGAAGGATGATGAACACTGCCCCGACCCCTCAACGGGTCTACGTGGTCACCGATAGCACCGCCGATGTTCCCGCTCCGTTGGTGGAGGAGCTGGAGATCACCGTGGTGCCCAACTACATCAACTTTGGCTTGGAGAGCCTGCGCGATCAGGTGGAGATCAGCCGCCAAAGCTTCTACCGGCGGCTGGCCACCGAGCCGGTGCTGCCGACGACGGCAGCGCCCAGCGTGGGGGATTTCGAGGCCGCTTACCGGCGACTGCTCCCCCGGTTGGAGGGAGCCGGGCCGGGGAGCGGCATCGTGTCCATCCACTGCGCGGCGAACCTGAGCGCCATCCACAACACCGCGCTCCTGGCCTCCCGTTCCCTGGCCCAGGTCCCTATCGCCGTGCTGAATTCGGGGATGCTCACGATGGCGCTGGGCTGGCAGGTCATCGCGGCAGCTCGGGCGGCCCGGGCCGGCGCATCGCTGGAGGAGGTCATCGCCACGGTGGAGGCCGTCCGCCCTCGCGTCCGGCTCTACGCGGTGCTGGACACGCTGGAGTTCCTGCACCGGAGCGGTCGGGTCAGTTGGGCCAGAGCCGCGATGGGGGCCCTGTTGCGCATCAAGCCCATCGTGGAGGTGCGAGACGGGCAGGTCTTTCAACGGGAGCGGGTCCGCACCCGGAAGCGGGCCGTAGCCCGACTGGTGGAGATCACCGAGGCGCTGGGGCCGTTGGAGGCCCTGGCCGTGCTGCACACCAACGCCCCCGAGGCCGTGGAACAGCTTCACCGGACCCTGGCCGCCCGCTTCCCCGACGCCGAGACCATCGTTGAAGAGGCCACGCCCGTCCTGGGCGTTCACGTCGGGCCGGGGGCCCTGGGCATCGCAGCGGTCGTGAGGGCTCCCGACACAGCATAGGAGGAGACTTCAGGAGATGAGCATTTCCATTGTCGCAGAGCCCGCTCCCCTCACCGTGGACGCCGACGGGGTGATCCGGGTGGGAGGCACACGGGTCACGCTGGACACGATCGTCGCTGCTTTCCTGGACGGCGCAACGGCTGAGGAGATCGCTCAACAGTACCCCTCCCTCGACCTGGCGGACATCTACGCTGCCATCAGCTACTACCTGCGACACCGGCCAGAGGTGGAAGCTTATCTTCAGCAACGAAGGCGGTTGGCTGAAGAGGTCCGTCGGGAAAACGAGCGTCGCTTCGCACCTCACGGCGTGCGAGCCCGCCTCCTGGCACGCCGGCAGCGAAGGGGATGATCTGTGCTACGCCTGGCAGCCGACGAGAACTTCAACAACAACATCATCCGAGGTTTGCTACGTCGCAAGCCCGACCTGGACATCGTTCGCATCCAAGACGTTGGACTGGCAGGAGCGGATGACCCCACGGTGCTGGAATGGGCAAAGAAGGATACCGCAACCGGGCCGTCATCGGCGGCATCGCCCGCTACGCGGACACCTGGGAGGGAGAGGCCAGGAA
>WFUY01000412.1 GCA_015484715.1 Thermoflexales bacterium
GCCAGGACCACCAGGTCGGCGGGGAAGAGGGTGCCGGCCGCCCGCACCGCCCGGACCTTCCCCCCCGTCCCCTCAAAGGCCTCCACCCTGTGCTCCAGCCGCAGCGCGACCCCGTGCCGCTCCAACTCCGCCACCACCGGTTCGGTCATCTCCCGATCCAGGTTGGGGAGCACCTGGGGGAGCATCTCCAGGACGGTCACCTGGAGCCCCCGGGCGGTCAGCGCCTCGGCCATCTCCAGGCCGATGTACCCCCCACCGACGATCACCGCCTGCCGGGGATGGGCCTCTTCGATGAAGGTGCGGAGGGCGATCCCATCCTCGACCGTGCGGACGGTGTAGATCTGCCCCAGTTCGATGCCGGGGATGGGGGGACGGGCGGCGTGGCCTCCCGTCGTCAGCACTAATCGGTCGAAGGGCGTGTGGAAGACCGTCCCGTCCTCCAGGTTCCGGACTTCCACGGAGCGGTTCTCCAGGTCTATCCGGGTCACCTCGTGCCGGGTGAAGACCTGGATCCCCCGCTTGGCGAACTGCTCCGGCGTGCGGGCCAGGAGTTCGCTGTGATGAGCGATCAGCCCCTGGATGTAGTAGGGCAATCCACAGGCTCCGTAGGAGACGAAGCCCGTCTTCTCGTAGACGATGATCTCCAGGTCACCGTTGACCCGGCGGGCCTTGCTGGCTGCGCTCATGCCGGCGGCCACCCCGCCGACGACGACAAGGCGTTCTCTTGACCCCATTGCATCTCCCTCAGCGTGTGTGGACCTCCCGGCGGGTGCGCGGTGCCCGGCGGCAGGAGCAGATCACCGGGGCTTCCCGGCGGCACACTCCAGGCCGTGCAGAGAGCCCGCGGGAGGGGGCTCAGAAGAGGCCGTCTTCGTGAAGACGCGCTCACCGGAACGAGAATCAGGCATCTCTTAGATGCGGGAAGGGGGGGCGGGGTTTCGCCCCGCCGGACAGACCCGTGGGGAAAAGCCCGGGTGGATCAGGTGGGGTGAGAGGTCAGGGATTTACCACCAGGGCAGGAAAGAGGTCTGGGTTTGCCGCACCTGCCCCCTGTAGCGGACGGTGACGTCAATGACGATGATGTAGCCGGGCTGAGGGTTGCCCAGGGGGAAGGTGAGCTCGGTGTAGCCGTCCCGGTTGGTGGCTGGCATATCGAAGGCGCGGGGGCCGGAACTGTAGCGGGCGATGAAGCTGACCTCGGCCCCCGGCAAGGGCTCCCCGCGCTGATCGGTGACGTAGACGTAGACCGTCTGGTAGCCTCCCCGGCCCGTGATGGCGTATTTGACCGAAGCGGCTGCCCGAATCTCGGTGACCTCGGGCAGGAGCTGGGCGGTGGTAGGCTTGGGCGGGGGCACCGGGCGCAGTTGGTCTTTGTAGACAAAGTCGGGGCGCTCAACCCATATCTCGCCCAGGTTGCCCAACTGGACTTTCTGGTCACGGGGGAGCTCCGGGTGCCACTCCATCCTGGCCCGCTGGAAGTACTGGACGATGCGCCCATTCTCGATCTTCAGGGGGGAGATGGGGTAGCCGAAGATGTCCAGTCCTCCCTTGCGGTCGTAGTAGCTCAGGAAGGCATAGCAGACGGCGTGGCCGGTCTCCGGGAAATAGCGACAGCGGGGGTTGTTGCGGGGGATCTGGGAGGGAGGAAGGGGCGGCTCTCGATGCCCCAGCCAGTCACCCAGCAGGCCCAACTGGACCTTGTAGGGATCCGGATTCTCGGGATGCCACTCCATCCGCACCCGCTGGAAGTACTGGACGACCAGCCCGCCTTCGTTGAACTGCTCCGTCAGCGGGTAACCGAAGATCTCTAACCCGCCTCGGGTTTCAAAGAAGGTCAGGAAGGGCTCTTGAACGGTGTGCCCGGTTTCGGGAAAATAGCGGACCTGGGTCGTTTGCGCCTTTCCCACCGTGGTGAGGATAAAGCCGAGGATGATCGCGAGAGCCAGGGCGAGGTAGGTTCTGGTTTGCTTCACAGCCATCGCATCCGCCTGTCCTTGTAGGCCCTCCATTGCCGGCAAACCGGGAAGTGCTCCGCGTCTATTGTACTACAATCCATAGGTTTCTGCAACAAGAGGGACTTCCTTCCCAGGGCTTTTCAGCGCTTCAACCCTGGAGATTCCCGAGGTCTAGAGAACGGCCCTGGGAGGCAACCTGCTCACCTTTTTGAGGGCATCCCAAGGTGGAGATCGCCTCACGGAGCTCCCGAGAAGATTTCCGGGACTTTCCTCAGGTTCGATGGCCGCCAGTGAACAAGGAAGGCTTCGTTCCCTTGATTTGCCGGTGTGGGGTTTCACTCAAGACCCGAGAGAGCGCTACCCAGCCAGGCTTGTCCGAGACCCCTGAAAGCCTGGTTGCTTCCTTATCCCAAGTATACTGCACGCTCTCCGGCCGAACATTACTGTTTTGTTAAGAAAATGTTAATCATCCGCTAAAGAATCGTTAAGAAGCCCGGCCAATGCCGTCCCTGGGGTCCTGACGCCGTGCGCCGTGTTGCCCAAATCGCCGTTTCGTGGTATGATTTTGCGCGCCGATGTTGTGTTGTAACCTTCACAATCGGCGTATCCAGCCAGGGAAAGAATACGGAGCTAAGGAGACGAACGATGCCCTCAGCAACTGTTCCTGACATCGTGGTGGGTCGCCTGCCCATTTACCTGCGGGCCCTCTCGTTGATGGCCGCCGAAGGTCGGGAGATTACCTCGTCGCAGGAGTTGGGCGAGAGGCTGGGGATCAGTTCTGCCCAGATCCGCAAGGACCTCTCCCATTTCGGCGAGTTCGGAAAGCAGGGCACCGGCTACAACGTGGCCTACCTGCGCGAGCAGCTCCGGCGTATCCTGAAGGTGGACCGGGAGTGGGAGGTGGCCCTGATCGGAGCCGGTGCTCTGGGTCACGCCCTCGCCCACTACGGGGGATTCCGTAACCGTGGCTTTCACATCTCGCTGATCTTCGATAGCGATCCCGCCAAAGTGGGCCAGGTACTGGGGGGGATCGAAGTGCTGGATGCGGCGAAGATGGAAGAAGTGATTCGACGCCGGAGGGTTCGGATCGCGATGATCGCCGTGCCTGCCGAGGCGGCTCAGGAGGTGGCCGACCGCTGCGTGAAGGCCGGCGTGCAGGCCATCCTCAACTACGCTCCCATCAACATCGCCGTGCCGGAGGGCGTGCGGGTGGAGTACATTGACCCGGTCATCCACCTCCAGCATATGACCTACTACCTGGACTGAAGGGCCCGGTTTCAAACCCAAAGCGCGGGATCCTCTCTCTCCCGCGCTTTGTTGTGCCTTTCCCGTGGAAAAGCGATCTCTCCGGGCAGCAGCGGCCTCAGAGGCCCGGTATGCTCCGGCGCAGCAAGTGATAGTTCTCCATCGCTTTCCCCGCTCCCAGAGCCACACAGGCCATGGGAGCCTCGGCCACGTAGGCCGGCACCCCCGTCTCCCGCGTCAGGAGCTCGTCTATCTTCCGCAGCAGGGCCCCTCCCCCCGCCAGCACCATCCCCCGGTCAATGATGTCGGAGGCCAGTTCCGGTGGGGTCCGTTCCAGGACCGCACGGACGACGCTGACGATGGCGGCCAGCGGCTCGGCAATAGCTTCGGTGACCTCGTCGGAGGTGATCTGGATGGTCCGGGGGAGGCCGGTCACCTGATCCCGCCCTTGGATCTCCATCGTCAAGGGCTCCTCCAGCGGGAGGGCGCTGCCGAGGCGGACCTTGATCTCCTCGGCTGTCGGCTCGCCGATCATCAGGTTGTACTTGCGCCGGATGTAAGCGATGATGGCCTCATCCAGCCGCACCCCGCCGATGCGCACAGAACTGGCGCAGACGATGCCGTTGACCGAGATGACGGCCGCCTCGGTGGTCCCACCTCCCATGTTCACGATCATGTTGCCTGTGGGGGTCCCCACGGGAAGTCCCGCCCCGATGGCGGCTGCCAGCGGTTCTGGGATCAGGTGGGCCTTGCTGGCTCCCGCCTGGATGGCGGCCTCGTGGACGGCGCGCCGCTCTACGCTGGTCACCCCGTAGGGCACGCTGATCATCACCCGGGGACGGAAGATGCGAGGAGACCCCACCGTCTTGCGGATGAAGTATTCGAGCATACGGTAGGTGACCTGGTAGTCGGCGATGACGCCATCCCGGAGCGGGCGCATCACCTCGATCGCCTCGGGAGTACGGCCAAACATGGCGCGGGCCTCTTCGCCAACTGCGACGATCCGGTTCTCCTCGTTGGAGATGGCAACGACCGAGGGCTCCTGGAGCGCGATCCCCCTTCCGACGACGTAGACGAGCACATTGACCGTGCCCAAGTCAATGCCCAGTTGCTTGTTGAACATTCACCCTCCTGCTACGGCGGCTGGTGGGCTATCCCTCCCTAGAGCCCTCTTCGCTGTAGGGCCGCCGTCGTCGTCGGCGGCGGGCTACCTTGAGCCGCACCAGGGAGCGGCGCAAGGCACCCTCGATGGCAGCCCGCTGCACCCCTTCGGGGGGGCCTTCCCGCAGTAGCCGCTCGGCCCGGGCACGGGCAGCCTCAGCCCGGGCGATGTCTATCTCATCGGCTCGCTCCGCCGAGTCCGCCAGCACGATCACCTGGTCGGGCAGGACTTCCATGAACCCGCCGCCGATGGCGAAGGACTCTTCCTGCCCGTTCATCTTCACCCGAAGCTCCCCGGCGGTCAGCGCGGTGATGAGGGGAGCGTGCTTGGGCAGGATGCCCAACTCCCCCTCGATCCCCGGCGCGATGACCATCTCCACGTCGCCGGCAAAGACCTGCCGTTCGACGGTGATGATCTCCAGGCGCAATGTTGCCATTGCATCACTCCTTACGCATATGCTCAGCCCCCCTCGCTCAGGTCGTCTCTTCGACCCGCCTGAAGGCAGGAGACCTGCCAGGGGAAGCCAGTTGAAGCACCGCCTCCAGGGCCTTTACAAGGCGCTGAGCCTCAGGAGCCAGCCGCACGATATGGCCCTCACGGCAGTAGAGCTCCCGTACCTCTCGCAGCACCACTTGTCCCCCCGCTATTTCCACATCCCTGTATCGGGAGAGCAAGACCCCCCCGCAGACCGGACAGCGGTTGTCAGGACGTGGCCCGAGCTCGATCTCCACGGGCTCGCTGTCATCCCAGTAGTCGGCCGAATCATGGGTCGCCCAAAAGGCCGCTTCTTCTTCCCGGGTCATGTCTGCCCGCTCGACCATCATCGTTTCCTCTTCACTTGCAGGTACAGCCGTCGCTCCCTATCCGTCATATCCCGCGCTGTGACAACGTAGTAGAGTGCGCCCTGGATCCGTTCGATCACGATGAAAAGATAGCGCCCGGCCTCTGTCTGACCGTATACACGGTAACGACTTTCCCCCCTGCCTCGTCGGACATGAGGGTCACCCCAGATCGCCTCTTCCACCTCGTAAGCCTCAACCTGGTGGCGGGCGATGTGGGCGATGTTCGCCTCATCCCAGAGCAGATCCTCGATTCGCATCGGTTGCCGGGAAACCCCGATGCAAGCTACGCCTGCATCTTTCGGGCCTGCTCGACGGCTTCGTCAATGGTGCCCACCATATAGAAGGCCTGCTCCGGCAGGTCGTCGTGCTTGCCGTCCAGGATCTCCCGGAAGCCCCGCACCGTCTCCTCGATGGGGACGTAGCGCCCCTCGCGACCGGTGAACTGGGCCGCCACGAACATCGGCTGGGTCAGGAACCGCTGGATCTTGCGGGCGCGGGCGACGATCAGCTTGTCTTCCTCGGAGAGCTCGTCAATGCCCAGGATGGCGATGATGTCCTGCAGGTCCTTGTAGCGCTGGAGGACGCGCTGCACCTCGCGGGCCACGGTGTAGTGCTCCTCCCCTACAATGCGGGGGTCCAGGATCCGGCTGGTGGAGGTGAGGGGGTCCACAGCCGGGTAGAGCCCCTGCTCGGCCAGGGAGCGCTCCAGGGCGATGGTTGCATCCAGGTGGGCGAAGGTGGTCACCGGCGCAGGATCGGAGTAGTCGTCGGCCGGCACGTAGACCGCCTGCATCGAGGTGATCGCCCCCCGCCGGGTGCTGGTGATCCGCTCCTGGAGCTCGCCCATCTCCGTCCCCAGGGTGGGCTGGTAGCCCACCGCGCTGGGCATCCGCCCCAGCAGGGCGGAGACCTCCGAGCCGGACATCACGAAGCGGAAGATGTTGTCAATGAAGAGGAGCACGTCTATCCCCTGATCCCGAAAGTACTCGGCCATCGTCAGGCCGGTCAGGCCAACGCGGAGGCGGACACCCGGCGGCTCGTTCATCTGGCCGAAGACCATCACCGTCTTGTCAATGACGCCGCTCTCGATCATCTCGTAATAGAGCTGGGTCCCCTCACGGGTCCGCTCCCCCACGCCGGAGAAGACGGAGATACCGCCGTGCTCGGTGGCGATGTTGCGGATCAGCTCCATGATGATGACCGTCTTGCCCACGCCGGCACCGCCGAAGATGCCCGTCTTCCCACCTCGGGTGAAAGGGGCGATCAGGTCAATCACCTTGAGGCCGGTCTCGAAGACCTCCGTCGAGGTCGCCTGCTCTTCGAAAGAAGGGGCCGGGCGGTGAATGGGCA